>JBDMZA010000641.1:0-2850 GCA_039770155.1 Clostridiales bacterium | reverse complement strand
GTTTTATCAATTATTGCTGGATGACTGTTCTCAATGTAGTACTGTGTTAATTCCCTTTTATTCTTCACCCTTTTCTTGGTTAGAAAATCTGCTGTATAGCTCTTTTGCAAAAGTGCATCCCCTTTATATTTTTCATTTGAAAGCATCCTTTTTATTGTACCTGGATACCATTTACTTGTTCCATTAATACCCATTATGTTATCGCCAGCAAGTTCACTGGCAATTCTTTTACAACCTTTCCCATTTAAATACTCATTAAAAATCCTTGTTACAATTTCTGCTTGCTCTTTATTTATTATTAAACCCCCATCATCATTCCTGTCATAACCTAAAAACCTGGTGTGTGTTAACATTATTTTTCCCTGTTCAAATTTTCTTTTTATAACCTGTAAATTATATAATTTACACCTGGAATCATGTTCAAGTTATAAAGGAAAATATGATGAAACTTTAGGATATCCCAAAATAAAAAAACATCAAACACGCTGTAAACATATATATGACTATTTTGATGATAAAATTTATGGCTTTATGAGTATACGTCTTCAAACCTGGACACCATACAATATACAAATCGCTTTAAATGGTAGAGAATGGCTCAGGAGATTGCTTGATAAAATTAACTGCAGCTATATAAAAGAAAAAAATAAATTTTTGGATTTAGATAATTTTGAATTAGCTCAAAATTTACTCGACAGCCAATTAGATACAGATTGGGTATCATTATTAAATAGTTTTGTTCCAATTGCATTCCCTAATATGAAAGAAATTCTTGGAGATATGCAGTATGATTGGACTCTTGATCAAAGTGAATGGGCTAGAGATTTTATTTTTGATTCGCCTGAACAATTAAATCCCATAATGCAAGACCTTTTACATTATTCTTTTGTTTCTGATAGTCTAGAAAATATTTTTAAATACATAAATAAGTCTATACCAAAAACAGATTATTATTCAAAAGTAAATAAATTTGACGATGGATACTGTTTTAAAGCTTATGTAAATAAAAATAGTATAAAATTTTATAGCTTTTTAAATATTCTTCGTTTTGAATTAACCATGAATAACCCAAAAGCATACAAAGTTTACAGATATAAAGTAAATTGCCCTGAAGATAAGGAAAAGCAATTACGACCTTTGCCTAAAAGTGTTATATTTATACCAATGAGAGCCGAAGTATCAGATGACCTGTTAAATAATTTCACCAGCCATATGGCTTCAACATCAACAAGAGAGCCATTAGACAAATTATTTTCAGCTGTTTCAAATAAAATAATGAAAAAAAGTAAGCATATAAGGGCATTGGATATTATAGGAAAAGACAAATTGCTGTAGAAAGCTATTTCAAATGTTGCTGTTGATATAGGCTATATTTCTAAAAATTTTTCAGAAAAAAATTAAAAGATACTTCCTGGGCGAAAGGAATGATAGGAAAGCGTTTATCAGCCAGAGTTACCAGACAATTAAGAATTCTCATAGACCATGGAATAATAAGAAAAGTATCTCATCAAAACAAATATTATCTTACCGATATTGGCAAGAAATTAACATCTGCTTTAAACATAACACTTGGTACTTCTTCCAATGATTTGTTGAAATTAGCAGCTTAATATGAAAAACCCATTACTTAATTACATATTTACCCTTCAAAATACAACATATATCTATTTTATATTTTGTTTTCTATGTAAATTTTTATATTTATTCTCATTTCAAAATCATTCAATTTTTCTTTATTTCTATTCTATTATTTATATTTTGCACCTTTTAAATTTACAATAATATCACTATATACTTATTAGTTGCTCTATTTTCTTGTTTTTTATTGATGTTTTTGACCTATTAACTACTAATTCAATATATTATTCTATCAGAATTACACCTTATTATTTTAACATATGATATTTAAAAAAAATAATAGATATCAAAAAGTTTATATTAATTTTTTGGTTATATTAAATATGGTAACCATAATGATACTTCAAGTCTAAGTTTTCATTTTTTATTCCAGAGTATATAATCCCCATTTTTTTCTATTTATTTACTATATAAATACTAATATATAGCCTTAAGTTTTAACTATTCTTCCACCTTATTTTTTGTTATATCTTTTTTTTGAATAATTAAACGTTTTTTTAATTCTCTTGAGAAAGCTTCCAATCTACTATTAAAGAATTTATCATAATCATTTTCCCATACACCAAAAGATTCTAAATCATTTATTAGATGACTTTTCATTGTTTCATCTAGATTTTCATTGTTTTTACTAAAACTTTTCATATATTTGCTTGGTGCTTTATCCTTTATTAGTCTTTTATTTAAAAAATCGTCTACAATAGTAATATTAGCTATATGATTAATATAAAACACATCTTCTCCTTTTTTCTTCAAAAATGCTTTTGGGAAAAAATGATGATAGTTCTTACTATTTGCTTGCCTAAGCCAATTATTATTAATATTAACTTTAGAATTATCAACAAAAGATAGTGGTGATTTATATGTTAATAAACATAATAAACCTTTAATATATGCTTTTCCTGTAGAAAACCACCCATTATAACTTAATCCATCTATACTAATATCAACTCCATAATCATATTTAGGAAGTTTATCATTTAATATCAAATCGATTTTTTTAATATCTTGAGCAACTTTTGATTCTAATGAATTAGAAAAATTCGATGTTAAAATTGTTCTCCAAAAATAATCTTCTAAATATTTTTGTTTTTCTCCAATTGGTCTATCATTATTATTTTTATAAAAAAAGTATGTAAATGGTATCACTAAGCCATCATAAGGTAATAGTTGAGACACTGGAATTCTGTAATAATTTATAAAATATTCTACAGC
>JBDMZA010000640.1:0-11054 GCA_039770155.1 Clostridiales bacterium | reverse complement strand
GGGGGTAAAGGGAGTAGAAATTGAGGATCCTGATAGTATTAAAAGAGATATTGATAAACCAGATTCGTTAGACTATTTTGATGATGAGTTTGTAAATAGTATAGGAGATGAGGTAATTGTTAAAGCCTACTTTCATGATGGTTCTGAGGGTATAATAAAGAAAGAAATAAAAGAAAGAATTGAAAATATTAAAAAATTTTTAGATGTAGGTAAAGCCCTAATAGTAATAAATGAAATTGATGATAAGGATTGGGAAAATGAGTGGAAGAAATATTATAAAAGATTTGATATTACACAAAAAATAATAATTCAACCAACTTGGGATCAAGAAAAAATTAATGAAAATAAGATTGTAATTAAACTGGACCCAGGAATGGCTTTTGGTACTGGCACACATGAAACTACAAAAATGTGTGCAAATCTTTTGGAAAAATATTTAAAAAAAAGTGATAGTGTTTTAGATGTCGGATGTGGTTCAGGAATTTTATCTATAATAGCAACAAAATTAGGAGCTTTAAGAGTAAATGCATTTGATATAGATAGTGTGGCTGTTAAAGTTGCTAATCAAAATTTTATACAAAATAGTGTTGAAAAAAAAATTTTATTAAAATGTTGTATTTTAGAGGACATTTCAATATTTAAGTATAATATTGTAGTAGCAAATGTTATTTCAGATACAATTATTGATCTTGGACAAAATTTTAAAACTTATTTAAAAGATGAGGGTTTAGTAATAGTATCTGGGATTATAAAGGATAGAAAAAAGAATGTTATTGATGTATATAATAGTTTAGGCTATGATTATATTACATCAACTGAATCAGGAGAATGGGTGGCGATTGTTTTTAAATGGCAAGATTTTTCGTGACAGACAAAGAATTTTATAGTGAGACAGAAATAATAATAGTTGGAGACAATGTAAGACATATAAAAAATGTATTAAGATTAAAAGTTGGAGATAGTATTACTATATGTGATGGAAAAGAAAATGAGTACATTGTTGATATAGAAAAAATTGAAAAAGAATCAATAAAAACTTCTATTAAGTATAGAAATAGTAGTATAACCGAAAAACAACCTCAGATATTATTATATCAAGCTGTACCCAAGGCAGATAAAATGGATTTAATAATACAAAAAAGTGTTGAACTTGGTATAAATAAGGTGATTCCAGTTTTTACAGACAGAACAATTGTTAATATGAGAAATGATAAGGATATACAAAAAAAAATATTAAGATGGCAAAGAATTTCTTTAGAAGCTTCAAAGCAATCAGGAAGAGGTATAATTCCAGAAATTTCAAAACCTGTGACTTTTTATAAAGCATTAGAATTAATGAACAATAATGACAGAAAATTTATTTTGTATGAAAAAGAAAGTTTTATTAATCTCAAAAAATATATTATTAATGAAAATATAATAAAGTTAGAAAAAGAAAATACTATTTCATTTATTGTTGGTCCTGAAGGTGGATTTACAGATAATGAAGTTAATGATGCAAAGATGAAAAATATTAAGTCAGTGAGTTTGGGAAAAAGAATATTAAGAACTGAAACAGTAGCTTTAGTAGTTTTATCAATTATTATCTATGAAATAGGAGATGTTTATAATGAGTGAGTTAACATTTGTAGTTGTAGATGATGCAGTTTTTATGAGAACATTAATAAAAAGGATGATAGAAGAAATTGGTAATTATAAAGTGGTTGCAGAAGGAGCAAATGGTTTAGAAGCAATTGATAAAGCTAATACACATAGACCTGATGTAATGACTTTGGATATTACAATGCCTGATATGGATGGAATAACAGCAGTTAAAGAAATTTTACAAGTGAGTCCAAATACAAAGATTATAATGGTATCTGCAATGGGTCAGCAATCAATGGTAATTGAAGCTATAAAACAAGGTGCAAAAGATTTTGTAGTAAAACCTTTTGAAAAAACAAGAGTATTGCAAGCGATAAAAAATGTATTATAGATTAAATTAAACATATATGATGTGATTTGTTAATTGTTACTATCTTAATTACTATTATCTTAATATGTATTGAATAAGTTAATTTTTGAAGTTTTTTTATTGGAATTTAATTGTGGTAATTAAATGGAGCATTATTAAGAAAACATGAAAAAAATATATAAATTTAAATAATTTGACCTTTCAAAACAAAAATTATGTGATATAATATTATAAAATCCAAAAAGAGGATGTTATTTTAATATGGTTAAAAGTATGACAGGTTATGGTAGAGGAGAATTTAAACTTGATGATAAAGAGTTTTTAGTGGAGATAAGATCTATAAATCATAGGTATATGGACTTTTTTATTAGAATTCCCAGAAAAATATCATTTTTAGAAGACAAAGTAAGAAAATATATTAATAGTAACTTTTCTAGAGGTAAATTTGAAATATTTATAACATATGAAAACTATAATGACAGTTCTAAAGATGTGTTATTAGACAAACCTCTAACAAAAGCTTACATTAATGCAATAAAAGAGTTACAGGGTATCACTGATCTAAAAGATGATCTTTCAGTATCATTAATAGCGAATTTTCCAGATGTTTTAAAAGTCCAAAATGAAAAAGAAGATACAGATGAATTGTGGAAGTTATTAGAATTAGCTTTAAAAAAAGCAGTAGATTCTCTTGTTGATATGAGAATTAATGAAGGAAATAAGTTGCAAGAAAGTATAAAAGAAAAATTAAAAATAATTGAATTAAAACTAGAAGCTATAAATAATAATTCTGATAAAGTAGTACTAGATTACAAGAAAAAATTAGAGGATCGATTAAAGGAACTGGTAAAACAAGAAACTATTGATGAAACAAGAATGACTACAGAGGTTGCTATATTTGCTGATAGATGTAGTATTGATGAGGAAATAGTAAGACTTAGTAGTCATATCAATCAATTAGAAGAAAATTTAAGTATAAAAAAACCTGTTGGAAGAAAATTGGATTTTATTTTACAAGAAATTAATAGAGAAATTAATACTATTGGTTCAAAAGCAAATAATCTAGAAATTACAAAAAATGTTGTAGAGGTTAAGTGCGAAGTAGAAAAGATTAGAGAACAAGTACAAAATATTGAATAGGTTGAAGGGAGATTATTTAATGAAATTGATAAATATTGGATTTGGCAACATTGTTTCTGCAAATAGATTAGTAGCTATTGTCAGTCCTGAATCTGCTCCAATTAAAAGAATTATTCAAGAAGCAAGAGAAAGAGGTATGTTAATTGATGCAACTTATGGAAGAAGAACTAGGGCAGTTATTGTAACAGATAGTGATCATATAATATTATCAGCTGTTCAACCAGAAACTGTTGCTCATAGGTTGAATGTTAAGGAAGTTGTAGCAGATAATAGTAATGAAGTTGAAGCTACAGATGATTGATAAAAAAAGTGAAGGCCTTATTACTGTATTGTCAGGACCTTCAGGAGCTGGTAAAGGGACTGTTTTAAAGAGAGTATTAGAAATAAAGAATGATTTAAAACTATCAATTTCTGCAACTACAAGAAAGCCAAGGAATGGAGAAAAAAATGGGGTAAATTATTTTTTCAAAACTAATGAAGAATTTGAAAAAATGATTAATCAAAATGAATTGGTTGAATGGGTTGAGTATTGTGGTAATTATTATGGTACTCCTATGAAATATTTATTAGATTTAATTTATAATGGTATAGATGTTATATTAGAGTTAGAAGTAAATGGAGCATTAAAAATAAAAAAGAGTAATCCAGAATGTATATTGATTTTTATTACACCTCCAAGTTTTAATGAATTAAAGAAACGTATAAAGGGTAGAGGAACAGAGAGTAATGATGTAATCAAAAAAAGATTATCTGAATCTAAGGAAGAGTTTAAACAAGTTAATTCATATGACTATCTTGTTGTAAATGATAATCTAAATAAAGCTGTAAGTGATGTTATTTCAATAATTAATGCAGAAAAATTAAAAACTGAAAGAAATAATAAATTTGAATTTTGATAGGATTTATTATTAAATACATAACCGAAAATTTTATAAAACAATTTAAAAAAATATTAATGTATAGCGAATTTTTTTTAGTTAGGAGAACCTAAAAAATAATACCAAATTCTTTTCGTCTGAAGTTCGCTTAAATCATGCAAATTCATACTCGAGAATTAGAGTTTGTTTTTTGGATATTCCTAGTTGGTTTATTTTGTTTGTTTTGACTAAAAAGGAGTTGATATTTTGATAGAACCTGGAATTAGTTTATTATTGAATAAAGTAGATAGTAAGTATACCCTAGTTGTAGCAATAGCAAAAAGAGCCAGACAAATATGCGAAGGGGCAAATATTTTAACAGAAGTGACTTCAGATAAATCTGTTACTGTTGCTATACACGAAATGAGTGAAGATAAAATAGCTTATGTTAGAACAAAAGGTGGAATTAAGTAAATCTAAAATTTAAAAGAATCTAGACTAAAGTTATAAAAACTTTGTATTAATTATACAAAGTTTTTTTGGTAAGATAGAATTAATAATAAAGTAAGCAAAATATTGGAGGTGAAATTTTTGTTCAAAAACTTAAATATTGTAGTAGGTGTAACTGGAGGGATTGCAGTATTTAAAGCTGTTAGTTTAGTTAGTGAATTAGTTAAAAAAGGTGCCAATGTGTATGTTATAATGACAAAAAATGCACAAGAGTTTGTAACTCCTCTTACATTTAAATCAATTTCAAATAATGATGTTGTAGTAGATATGTTTGAATCTCCTGATAATTGGGATAATAAACATATTTCACTAGCACAAAAAGCTGATATTATGATTATTGCACCTGCAACATTTAATATTATAGGTAAGGTAGCAACAGGAATTGCAGATGATTTTTTAACTACAACAATAGCAGCAACAAAATCAAAAGTTGTATTTGTTCCCGCAATGAATGATAATATGTATGAAAATAAAATCTTTATAAGAAATACAAATATTCTAAAGAAAAATAGTTACTATTTTATAGATCCAGAAATAGGAAGAATGGCTTGTGGAACATTTGGAAAAGGAAGATATCCTAAAAATGAAAAAATAATTCAAAAGTTAACTGAAATTATTAGTTATAATGAAAGATTTAAAGGCCTAAATATTCTTATAACAGCAGGACCTACAAAAGAATACATTGATCCTGTAAGGTATATATCAAATAGATCCAGTGGTAAAATGGGATATTCGATTGCAAACATTGCAAACAGATGTGGAGCAAATGTAAAACTTATTTCAGGTCCTGTAAATATAAATGCAGAAGTTGGAATTGAATTAGTAAATGTTATTTCTGCTAATGATATGAATAGTGAAGTTTTTAAATCTTATAAAAATTTTGATATAATAATTATGGTAGCTGCAGTAGTAGATTATAAAATGGAAAATATTTCTAATATAAAAATAAAAAAAGAAAATGAAAAAATGACTTTAAATCTAATAAAAAATCCTGATATTTCAATGAATTTAGGAAGTAGTAAAGATAAATTTTTATTAGTGGGTTTTTGTGCAGAGACAAATAATTTAATTGAAAATGCTAAACTAAAATTAAAGAAGAAAAAATTTGATATGATTGTTGCAAATGATGTAACCAAGGAAGGTGCAGGATTTGAAGGAGATACCAATGTAGTAACGATAATAGATTGCTATGATAACTTATATAATATAGAAAAATCCAGTAAAGAATATATTGCTGAAAAAATTCTAAACAATGCAATCACATTATATGATAAATTATATAGGAATCCTAGAAAATAGTAATATTAAATTTGGGAGAATTTTATGTTTAATTTTAATTTAAAAATAGTAGTTGTATTTTTCTTAATAATGATTACAATGGCTAGTTGTGGAAATGAAGAAGATATAAGTGTTGATATTGATACATCAGAAAAAATAGAAGAGACGGAAAAAACAGGAGAAAAGAAGATTGAAAAAAAAATAACAGGTAATACATATGAAAATTGGGAAGAAGTAGTAAAAGATGGTAAGAATAAAACTGTAACCTTTTATATGTGGAGTGGAAATAAAAAAATAAATGAGTATATTGATAATTATGTAGCTAAAAAGGTAAAGGAAAAATATAACATTACTTTAAAAAGAGTATCTATGGATGCAGGAAAATATATACCTAAATTATTAGAAGAAAAAGAAAAAAAGGTTGAAAAAGGAAAAGGAGATTTAATTTGGATAAATGCTGAGAGTTTCAAAAATTGTAAACAATCAGGTCTTATATGGGGTCCATTTACTGAGATATTACAAAATCAAAAAAAATATTTTGATAAAAATGCGTTAGATGTTAATTATGATACAGGATTAATAACAGAGGGTTATGAGGCATTATGGGGAAAAAGTCAATTAATTTTAAATTATAATAATAGTAAAATTAAAGATCCTCCAAAATCATATAAAACTTTATTAACTTGGGCAAAAAAAAATAAAGGTAAATTTACTTATCCAAGTTTTATAAAAACATATGAAGGAAAGAGCTTTGTGAGGAATTCATATTACGAGCTTACTGATGATAAAGATATATATAAAGAAGATATTTCAAAAGAAGAATTTGTAAATAGATTAACTCCTGTCAAAAAATATTTTGATGAGTTAAAAACTTACTCATGGAAAAGTGGAAAACAATTTCCTCAATCTTTAAAGGAAATGGATGAATTGTTTAGAAATGAAGAAATAATTATGTCTATGAGTTTTGATATGTTTAAAACTAAAATATATACTGATAAAAAGATATTTCAAAATTCTACTGCAAATTATGTTTTTGATACAGGAGAAATAACATATCCACATTATTTAGCTATACCTTTTAATGCTGAGGATAAAGCAGCATCAATTTTAGTAATAGATTTCTTACAAAGCCCTGAAGCGCAAATTGAAAAAGTAAAAGGAAGTGTTTGGGGAGATTTACCAGCACTTGATGTTAATAAATTAAATAAGAAAGATAGAAATACTTTATCAGAAATTGAAAAAATTATGAAAGTAGATCTTAATCATTACAATAAAAAGAGTTTACCAGAAATGAAATTAGAACAAATTGAATGGTTTAATGATTTTTATTTAGAAAAAGATAAATAAAAATAATGCTTTTTTTGGATATTTTTAAATGAATAAAATTTAAATAATATGATGAAAAAAGTAATACTTGTGATATAATGATATAATTATATATTACAATACAATATACTGTATATGAAAGTATTAATTTATGTAAAATACTTTTAGTAAATATCAACATTAATTAATCTTAGGAGGTTTTCTACATGACAAAGTATGTTTATTTGTTTAATGAAGGTAATGCAACTATGAGAAACCTTCTTGGCGGTAAAGGAGCTAATCTAGCAGAAATGACTGGTTTAGGATTACCTGTTCCAAGAGGATTTACAGTAACAACAGAGGCTTGTACAAGATATTATGAGGATGGTAAAGTTGTTTCAAAGGATGTTGAAGATCAAATTTATGATTGTTTAAAGAAGACTGAAGAAATGGTAGGTAAGAAATTTGGTGATCCTGAAAATCCATATCTAGTATCTGTTAGATCAGGTGCAAGAGCATCTATGCCAGGTATGATGGATACTATTTTAAACTTAGGTTTAAATGATGTAGTTGTGGAAGGCTTAGCAAAACTTACTTCAAATGAAAGATTTGCTTATGATAGTTATAGAAGATTTATTCAAATGTTCAGTGATGTTGTTATGGAGATCGAAAAAGTTAAATTTGAAAAAATTCTGGAAACTGTAAAAGAAGAAAATAAAGCAGAATTTGATACTGATTTAACAGCTGAAAACTTAAAAGATGTTGTAAAAAGATATAAAGAATTGTATAAAGAAGAAAAAGGTGAGGATTTTCCACAAGAACCACTAATTCAACTTTTAGAGTCAATAAAAGCAGTATTTCGTTCATGGGATAATCCAAGAGCTAATGTTTATAGAAGATTAAATGATATTCCTGGAAGTTGGGGTACAGCAGTTAATGTTCAAGAAATGGTTTATGGAAATATGGGAGATGACTCAGGAACAGGAGTTGCATTTACCAGAAATCCATCTACTGGAGAGAAAAAATTATATGGTGAGTATTTGATGAATGCACAAGGAGAAGATGTTGTTGCAGGAATTAGGACTCCAAAAGATATAGAACAGTTAAAAGAAGTAATGCCTGATGTGTATAATCAATTTGTAGAAATAGCTACTAAATTAGAAAATCACTATAGTGATATGCAAGATATGGAATTTACAATAGAACGTGGAAAGCTATTTATGTTACAAACAAGAAATGGTAAGAGAACTGCTTCAGCTGCATTGAAAATAGCAGTTGACTTAGTTTCTGAAAAAATGTGTAGTAAAGAAGAAGCTGTAATGAAAGTTGATCCAAAACAATTGGATGCATTATTACATCCAAATTTTGATGAAAAAGCATTAAAAGAAGCTTTACCTATAGCTAGGGGATTACCAGCATCACCTGGTGCATCAACTGGAAAAGTTTATTTTGAAGCAGATGATGCAGTTGAAGCACATAAAAATGGAGAAGCTAATGTTATATTAGTTAGACTTGAAACATCTCCAGAAGATATTGAAGGTATGCATGTATCAACAGGTATATTAACAGGACGTGGAGGAATGACATCTCATGCAGCAGTTGTGGCAAGAGGAATGGGAACATGCTGTGTAGCAGGTTGTAATGAAGTTAAAATTAATGAAAAAGAAAAGTATTTTACTGATAAAAATGGAAAAAGATATAATGAAGGTGAATGGATATCATTAAATGGAACAACAGGTAATGTCTATGGAAGCAAATTGCCTACTGTTGAGACTGAATTAACAGGAGATTTTGCAACTTTAATGAAATGGGCAGATGATATTAGAACATTGAAAGTAAGAGCTAATGCAGATACACCAAATGATGCAGCACAAGCAATCAAATTTGGTGCAGAAGGAATAGGATTATGTAGAACAGAGCATATGTTTTTTGAGGCAGATAGAATAGCTTCAATGAGAGAAATGATTATATCAAGAACAGAAGAACAAAGAAAAAAGGCTTTAGATAAATTACTTCCAATGCAAAGAGGAGACTTTGAAGGTCTATTTAAAGAAATGAAGGCTTATCCTGTAACAATAAGATTATTAGATCCACCTCTTCATGAATTTTTACCACAGGAAGATGATGATATTAAAGCTTTAGCAAAAGAAATGAAACTTTCTTTTGAAGATTTAAAGGGAATTATTGAAGGATTACATGAATTTAATCCAATGATGGGACATAGAGGATGTAGATTAGCAGTAACATATCCTGAAATAGCTGCAATGCAAACTAAAGCGATAATTGAAGCGGCAATTAATGTAAATAAAGATGGAATGAATGTAATACCAGAAATAATGATACCTTTAGTTGGAGAAGTAAAAGAGTTAAAATATGTTAAAGATATTGTAATAGAAACAGCAACTAAAACTATAGAAGCAGCAAATGTAAAATTAGAATATAAAGTTGGTACTATGATAGAAATTCCAAGAGCTGCGTTGACAGCAGATGAAATTGCTAAAGAAGCAGAATTTTTCTCATTTGGAACTAATGATTTAACACAAATGACATTCGGATTCAGTAGAGATGATGCGGGTAATTTCTTAGAAGAATATTATAATAAGAAAATATATGAATCTGATCCTTTTGCAAAACTAGATCAGATTGGAGTCGGAAAACTTGTTGAAACAGCAGTAAAATTAGGAAAACAAACTAGACCGGATATTAAACTTGGTATATGTGGAGAACATGGAGGAGATCCTTCATCTGTAGAATTTTGTCACAATGTTGGATTGGAGTATGTATCATGTTCACCATTTAGAGTACCTATTGCTAGACTTGCAGCAGCACATGCGGTTGCTAAAAAAGAAGGAGATTTAGGACAAAAATAGGAGTTTTGTTTTAAATTAAATAATTATAGAAATAAGAGGGGGTTATAGAGAACCTCCTTTTTGCGTATTGTAAATAATAAATACAATATAGATGGAGATGAATAATGGATAATAATATAGGGGAATTTAGTATATATAATGGAGAAATTGTCAATAGTAATTATCAAAAAATAGAAAATATATTAAATAAAGGGGTGAAATATTATGAAGTAATAAGAATAATAAACTATAAACCCATATTTCTTGAAGATCATATTAAAAGATTATATAATTCTTTAGATAATAAAAAGTCAATTAATTTACCTGAAAAAAAACAATTTTCAATATACATAAATAAATTATTAAAAATTAACAAATATAGTGACTGTAATATTAAAATTATCTATAATAAAGATTTTTTATCATTTGCAATTTTTATAAATAAATTTTATTATCCTGAAAAGAATGAGTATGTAAAAGGTGTAAATACTGTAAGTTTAAAATTAGTAAGAAATAATCCCAATAAGAAAATATTAAATGATGAGTATATTAAAATAATAAATGAGATTAAAAAAGAGAAGAATGTTTTTGAAATAATTCTCTTAAATGAAAATAACTATATTACAGAGGGAAGCAGATCTAATGTTTTTTTTATAAAAGATAATTATTTAATAACTATGTCTGATGATAATGTTTTAAAGGGTATTACAAGAGAATATGTCATAAAATATTGTAATGATAATAAAATAAAATTGGTAAAAAAAGAAATTAAATATAAGGAATTGAAAGAAATATCTGTAATATTTTTAACAGGAACATCTATAAATATCTTACCAGTAAAAAAAATAGATAATATTAGTTTTGATTTTGAAAAAAACATTATTTTAAAAAAAATAATGAAAGGGTTTATAGAATATATAAAATAATATGGAAAGAGTCTTAAACTGAAGATATTATAAAAATTAGGGACAGTAAAAAGTAAATCTACATTTTAAAATAATGAATCATAGGATTTTATGGATTCTCAGATTTTAAAAATATGATAGTATTTTGTAGAACTTCTTAGGAGAACCTAAAAAATAATACCAAATTCTTTTCGTCTGAAGTTCGCTTAAATCGTGCGAATTCATACTCGAGAATTGGAGTTTATTTTTTGGATAT
>JBDMZA010000639.1:0-4326 GCA_039770155.1 Clostridiales bacterium | reverse complement strand
CATGATATAATTGAAAGAAAAAAAGAAAGTTTCAATGGAAGCATTATCAGCCAGAAATTATAATGGTATGTGTAAGATGGTATCAGTAGTGTTGCAAAATTGGATTTAGTAAATCTAAACAATTACTTGATTTATTTAATTCACCTTGTATTATCTCTTCTTTTGATATAGTCTCCAATGGATTATTATGATCGTATATTTCAACTTTTATTCTATGATTTTTTGTCATAACAGTGCTATCTCATATTATAATAATTAATTATATCACTTTTTGCAAGGATCGCAGCCTAATATGTTACGATTCCGATCTTTATTAACTATTAAAATTATTACTTTATGGACTCATATGAAATCGTCACTCCTATATTATTGTCATTGATTAATATATCCTTCAAATTTTTATCTATAATAATATTATCTAATGAAATATACCATTTTTTCTTTTTAGTATTTTCTATAGTATTTATTTTTTTTACATTTCCATTTTCATCCAATTTGATCGAGATAGAATTGTTGTCCTTATCCTCTATAGCACCTAATGCCATCTGCAAATTTGGTTTATCATCAACTATTTTAACTTTTCCAATATAAAATATTTCTGTATTATTTCTTATAACAACATCAACCATTGTTTCGGATTTTCCAGTTCCTATATACTTATCATCTTTATATTCTGCATTTTTTGATTTATCATCTGAACATGATGATAAATCAAAAACCAATACTAAACTTATTATACTTATAAGTGTAATTTTTTTGAAATTCATGGTAACAACAACCTTTCATTTTTAGTTTGAATAATTTTATAAATTTATTCAATATATCTAATTCGTTCAATTAAACTATCTGTGTGTAACTTTTTTTGTATATACATTGTTATAACAATCTGTGTGCAAATATATGATAGTGACAAAATTAAAATGGGCACTATAGGAAAAACATATTCAGCAAAAGCTGCTTCCTTCTTATACATTTCAACAACATAGTATCCAATTGGAATACCGATAGATATTATTAATATTAAACTAATAATAACAGTTACTAAAGATTCCAGGAAAAGTTGTACTATTAACTGATTTCTAGACATTCCTACTGCTTCAATCATTCCAAATTCTCTATTTCTCGAAATAATATTGGTTAAAGTTGTGTTAACTAAATTGAAGATACTAATTAGAATTAATGTAGTAATAAATACATATGCTGCGGTTTCAATAGTTTTTTTCATTTTATTAATCTCATTAAATTTTTCCTGAAAAGACATAAATTCTATTTTATTGTCAGCAGAAATTTGTTTTAGTTCATCTTTTATAACTTTATTTTTATCATTCTTTATTGATACAGATAATTGTTTTATTCTAGTATCTAGCGAATTATTAATAAATAAATTTTGATGACATATAAAAGAACCTCCATCACGCTCATCTCCTTTATATGTTATATAGCTTGAAATCGAATCAATAACAATAAACTCCTTCGTTTTATTAATACCTTTATTATTAAATCGTGATAATCTTATTTTAGAACCTCTTTCAAAAGTTGTTTTGCCAGAAATTGCTATTAAATAATTATTATTTTTCATATCTTCAACATTAATTGATTTATCTTTAATTGAATTTAATGCTATTTTTAAAAGTGAATCATTATATCCATAAAAATTAGTCTTTATTATCTTATTTCCAACACTTTTGTTCTTTTGATTTGAATACTTATTGAAATCTTCTTTATTAAAAATTAATTGATCATACATTTCAGTGTAGATTTTTCTAATACCATTTATATCTTTAATTTTATTTAAAGTTGTATTATCAAAAACATTTTTTTTATCATCAAACCTCAATAATTTTTCACAATTAAGTTTATAGTCACCTTGAATCATGCTTGAAGTCATATTACTTACATTCATACTATTTAAAACGCTTGCTATAACTAAAAACAAAAGACCTGTCAATGTTATTGATAAAATAGTTATTATCGTTCTTTTTTTATTTCTCATAAAACTTGTTGAAGCTAAAGTTCTTATATTTAATGTATCTTTTAATTTATTTCTTGAATTTTTTTTTATTCTGAGTTTACTTGGATTAAACCGAATAGCATCAATCTCAGATATTTTCGAAGCAACTTTTGATGGAAATGATGTGGAAAAAACCACCATTAAAATACCTAATATAAAAGATCCTAAAATAATATATGGAGAAAATTCAACTTTCATTGCAGAGTCAATATTACTAACATCACCTAATAATGGTACAGATACTAAACTTAGTAAAATTCCAATAATAATACCAATAAAACTGCCCGTAAAAGCAATTATTAACCCTTCTATATTTATAAGTATTCTTAATTGTTTTTTCGTAGCTCCAATTGCTTTTAATATACCAAATAGCCTAATTTTCTGGAAAACATAAATATAAAAAATATTAAAAATAACAATAGCTGCAATAAATATAATCACTAAAACAATTACTATTGCTGTAATATATGAACTAAAATCCATTTTAAATGCTTCTATGTATGCAGTATTTAATTTAATTTGATTACTTTGTAGACCAGTATTTAAACCTAGTTCTTTAGATATTCCTTCAACATCATTATTTGTATTTAGTAAAAGATGTAATGATAGTTTATGTTTATTTGAATTTTCCTTTATAAATTTATTTGAAACAAACATTAATCCAGCATTTGCAGTTTTCCTTACAGTTATATCTTTATTTATACCAACTAATTTGAAGTTAATTGACTTTGTATATTTTTTATTAGTTACTGAATTAACTATATCAAAATTTAATAAAATATTTTGCCCAACTCTTTTTTTACAACCAATTTTCTCCAAAACCCACTTATCTAATACAATCTCATTATATTTTGATGGAGCTCTTCCTTCATATAATTTTATAAGACCATTATTAACACCAAATGAACAAACAATACACATTGAAATATTATCTTACAAAAAATCTTTTGCCACAATATCATTAGGAATAATAGTTGTAAAATATTTTTTAATATTTTTATTTGATACAATATTTTCCAATTGACTGTTTGTAATATTTTCATATTGAACATGACTTTCTCCAACTTCATCTATAACAGATCTTTTATTTCTCTGATCATCAGAATATAAATATGTTAATACAATTAGCATTAATGATACAGCAATTGAAACTGTTGTTATTGTTAAAATTGTTCTTTTTTTGTTTTGTATAAGATTATTAAAAGCAATTTCCTTTATTTTCACAGTATCTTTCATAAATTTCTCCTATCTATAAAATTTGACCATCAATAACATTAACAACTCTATCAGCCAATTTAGCTATTTCATTATCATGTGTAACTACTATTAATGTTTGTTTATATTTTTCTACAGATAGTTTTAATAAATTCAAAACTTCCCGACTTGTTTTACTATCAAGATTACCAGTCGGTTCATCAGCTAGTATAATTGAAGGCTTAGTTGCAAGTGCTCTTGCTATAGCTACACGCTGTTGTTGCCCTCCAGACAATGTATTTGGTAAATTTATCCGTTTGTTATATATATCTAACATATTTAAAATATCTTCAATATATTCTATGTCAGCTTTTTTTCCATCTAAACCAATTGGTAATATAACATTTTCCCAAACATTTAATACTGGAATTAAGTTAAATGCCTGAAATATAAAACCAATATTTTTCCGCCTGAATATTGCCATTTTATTTTCAGGAATTGAATATATAGAGGTGTTATTTATTATAACTTCCCCGCTAGTTGGCTTATCTAACCCTCCAATCAAGTGCATCAATGTACTTTTCCCAGAACCAGACTGTCCAGTAATTGAAATAAACTCACCTTTATTAACTTGAAAATTTATATTATTAACAGCTCGAACAATGTTTTCTTCAGTTCCATAAAACTTACATAATGAAATGCCTTCTAGTATTATCATTTTAACTGCCCTCCCCATTTAAAATTTTATACTTAAATTATCTATTTTTTATCAACAAATCCAATAATTTTTCAATTTATGATTATTTGAGATGGTTTACCATTCGTTGAAATGTTAAGAAGACTATTCAAACATCAAATTAACTTTGAAAATAAATAGTTTGATGTTTTTATACAATACATGCAATTGTCTAATTTTAATTACATAATTTAATATATATTTAGCATTAAACCCTGATATAGATATAACTAATATAGAGGTAGTGTTGTAAAAAAATTAGAAATAATAAAAATAGATATGGCAATCTTAGGCATAATCAAAAAATAAACTAGTCAACTTTTTTTGAAAATTCGTTAAACCATCGATATTTTCAGAAAAAAATTGTCTTATGAAATTTTTGATT
>JBDMZA010000638.1:0-2965 GCA_039770155.1 Clostridiales bacterium | reverse complement strand
GAAATTTAGAAGAAGTTGATATTGATGAATATATTTCTCTTGATGTAAAGATTCAGCAACAGTGGTTTTATCTATATTGTCTTGATAAAATATTGCCTCAAAACTTAAATATATTTGATAGTAATTTAACTTTAAAGGAATTAAAATTTAAGAAATGTGAATTAGATATTTTGGAAAACCAATTAAAATATATAGATGATTCTGGTCAAACAGGAAGAATTGAAATAATTCAAAATGCTTTAATAGAAACAAGTAAAATAATGCACTTATTAAATACTTATAAGCAAAAATTAAATTCTTATATAGAAATAATGTCAATACAAGATAATTAATAGAAAGGTTTATTATGATGAAAGAAATAAAAAAATGCTTATTTTTAATTGATGTTCAATATGGTTTTATTTCAGGTAAAACTGAATATGTCTTACCTAGAATAAATAATTTAATGAATAGAAAAGATTTTGATTTTATTATTGCTTCAAAATTTATAAATACTAAGAATGGTCCATATGTAAAATACATGAATTGGCATAGGCTTATGGATGAAAAAGAAACAAAATTATATGAACCGATCGAGGAAAAAGCTGATTTAATTATTGAAAAAAATATTTATACCGGAATTGGTAATGAGGTTTTGAAGTTTATTAAAAATAACAATATTGATAAAATTTATTTAGCTGGAATTGACACTGATTGTTGTGTTTTAAAAACAGCAGTAGATTTTTTTGAGTTTGGTATAAGATCTTATGTTTTAGAGTATTATTCAGCTTCTAATGGCGGACTTGAAAGTCATCAAGCTGCATTAACTGTTTTAAGAAGACTAATTGGTGAAGATTCAATCATTAGAGGACAACTAAAATGAGTTTTATAAAAGTAGATGAAAAAACTGCAAGGAAATTTTTAAATCACCAACCATCAATGCTTATAACAACTTCTGATGGAAACATTCATAATATAAGTGCTATATCCTGGTGGTCTATGGTTCAAGATTATCCTGTATGTATTAGTTTATCTATTCATCATAAAAGTTTAAATTATAAATTAGCAAAACAAGAAAAACATTTAGGAATGAATATATTATCAAATAAGCATAGAAATCTATATCTTAAGGCAGGTAATATTAGTGGGTATAAAGTTAATAAATTTAAAAAATTTGATTTAAATTATAATTATTTTAATAATACAAAATTACCTTATCTAAATGATTCACTAGTCATTTTAAAAGGAGAAAAACTTTCAGAAGTTCCTTTAGAAAGATTTGATGTTTTTATTTATAAAATTAATAAAATTCATGTTAGTGATAAAGTTTTAAATAATGGAAAAGTTAATTGGAATATTTATAAGACTATGCATTTTGTAGATGAGACAACTTATTTTACTCCAAATTTCAGAATTTAAAATAATATTTATTACAAGGAAGGATTTATAATGAAAATTAATAAAAAAAATTTATTAGAAGCAATCGAAAGAGAATATAAATGTTCTAGTGAAGAAGCCTTAAAATTATCTAACTATACAAATAATCTTGACCATAAATTAGAACCAGCATTAAAAAAGTGGATTACAGATGGTACAATAATTGAATTTTTTATAAATGATATTAATTTTGAATATATTATGAAAAAACTAAATACTTCTTTTTTACCATCATTAATTCATATGAATAAATTTATAAAAAATCCGACTGACACTAAAAAATTAAAAAAGCTTCGTATAATGAACAAAGATTGTAATATTAATTGAAATGAAAAAATACTATGAATGGTTCAACAAATAATCTTAATATTATAAAATCAGATAATTGGAAAAAAGCTACTTATGATGAACATTTAGAAACCTTGCAAAATATTGAAAATCAAATGATGTTCCAAGCTCTACTATTACTTGAATCACACCAATAGCATTCTACCTTTTTAGACCATCTCAATCCGCGAACTTTTTGGTAACATTTATCTTCATCGATTAAACCATTTATGTTTATTATTTTTTCATCGTTTATCTTTTCCATTTTTGTCATTCCTGATAGTTTTTCTTCTATTTTAAGAGTTTTGAGAGGTTTTTTCAAGAATATTTTCATCAGTCCGAAATACGATAAGGAGAACCTGAAAAATAATACCAAATTCTTTTCGTCTGAAGTTCACTTAAATCATGTGAATTTATACTCAAGAATTAGAGTTTATTTTTTGGATACCCCTAAGAGCCATTCTTTTTTATCATTCATTCACTAAGAACACTATTGAAAAAATCTTTATAATTATTTTCTTTCATTTCAACATATCCTTTTCTGTTAAAAGCACCTACTTTTTCCAAAATTTCATACTTTATATTTTTATATTCTGCTACTAATGCTTTATTAGATTTTAATTTATCTCTAAATAATAAATGATTTTTATATTCCTGGTTCCCACTTGCACAGACATAAAGATGATGATCAATTTCATCTAATATACATTTTTTAGTTTTAGTTCTCTTAAAAACTTCTCTACCATCAATCCCCTGATTTCCTTTATGAATATAACCAATTTTTTCAAGTTCATTTTTAATAGTATTAAAAACATCTATAGAGGAAATTTCTATATCTATATCGATAATTGGTTTGGCAGCCATATCTGGAATAGACGTACTACCTATATGTTCTATTCTAATATATTTGGTAAGGTTTTGTTTGAACCCATTCTTTGTTGTATTTACATATAATTTTATTCATAATTCAACCTGCTTTCTCAAGAAAGTTATTAGTAGTTTATAAGGCTACTTCCAAAATGGTGTTTCAAAAAAATAGCCTTTTGGTATATGCTTATATCCAGCCCAAACATTATTAAATAATAATCAATTTTACCTTGCTCACTTATAATTCTTTCAAATAACTCCTTAACATTCTCATCATTTCTGTGGTCACACTTATGTGCAATACCAATTCCACCGATCTTATTAATTTCTTCAACTGTTTTCTGAATTGTTATAT
>JBDMZA010000637.1:0-13853 GCA_039770155.1 Clostridiales bacterium | reverse complement strand
GAACCTAAAAAATAATACCAAATTCTTTTCGTCTGAAGTTCGCTTAAATCGTACGAATTCATACTCGAGAATTAGAGTTTATTTTTTGGATATCCCTAAGTCACAGCCACTTATACAAAGGAGATTTAACCATGCTAAAAAATTTGAAAAATCAAGTCTTTATTGTTTATACATTGGTTGCTATAATCGGATTCACATCTATTTTTATATCTGTTTATAAATTAAATAATGCTATACAAAGTAATAATAAAAATTTTTCAAACCAGAAAAATCATGATAAATCAAAAAAAATTAAAATGTATTTGACTTCAATTAATCAATCAGTAAAAGTTATTTCTAATTTAGAAACTATGAAAATTATAAAATTAACAAGAGGAACAAAAGTTTATAAAATAGGTAAAAAAATCACTCCTAAAAACTCAAGTTCTACAGATTACTATAAAATTGAATATAAGAATTCTAAAAACAAAGTACGTACAGCTTATGTTAACCCTAAGATTCTTGTTTCAAAAAAAGAAGAAATTATTAAGGAAAAAGCATTATATGTTAGAACAGCAAGCCATATATATTCTAATAATAAACAAGAAATTAAAACTCTTGTTAAAAAAGGATCAAAACTTGATATATTAGGATACAGTGATTTAGATGCTTCAACAGGATTAGTTAAATGGTATAAAGTCAAAATACCAAATACAGAAAGTAATGGTTATATTAGAAGTAAATATCTTACTGATAGTTTAGAAAAATCTAAAACTATGTATAATCAAAATAATATTATGGAAATTCATAATAAAAGAGATGACAAATACGGAGCAGGATCCGCAAAAGATCTTGATTTTTATCCAAGAAAAAAAATAAATTTTGAAAATAATATAATGCCAAAAGAAGTTAATGCTCTTTATATAAATACAGGTACTATTAAAAATGCTGATGATTATATAAAACTTGCAAAAGGAACACGGATAAATGCTTTTGTTGTAGATATTAAAGATAATGGTAACCCTGCTTTTCCTGCAGAATCCATGAAAAAATACAGTCCTGCGAATTATAATGCTGCAAAAAAATACTTTAATACAGAAAAAGAATATAAAGATTCTATAAAAAAACTAAAAGATTCTGGTTTTTATGTTATTGGTCGAATCACTGTATTCAAAGATGCTTATTTCGTAAAAGACCATCCTGAAAGTGCAATTACTGACACTCGAACTGGAAAACCTTTTTTACACAATAACACTCATTGGCCTAGTGCTTACCAACGTAATGTTTGGCAATTTAATGTAGAACTTGCAAAGGAATCTGTTGAAAAATTTGGTTTTAATGAAATTCAATTTGACTATATAAGATTTCCAGATAGAACATCTAATTCTGAAAAAAAAGGACATATTGATTATAAAAATAATTATAATGAAACCAAATCTCAAGCAGTACAAAGATTTTTAATGTATGCCACTGATGAATTACATGACTTAAATGTTTATGTTGCTGGTGATGTTTTTGGAGAATCAGCCCACAACTATGTTACCCCCTATGGACAATATTGGAGTGCAATAAGTAATGTATTAGATGTTATATCTCCAATGGCGTATCCTGATCATTTCTGGTATGGCGATTATGGTTTCAATCATCCTTGGCAACATCCTTTTGAAGTTCTTAGTATTTGGTCCAAAATGGCTGTTGCACGTCAAAGTGAGATTTCTACTCCTGCTATCATAAGACCTTGGATTCAAAGCCATGATGCTACAGTATCTCCTTCAAGAAAGTACAATTCAGAAGAAGTATCAGCACAGATAAGTGCTTATTATAAATTTGGTATAAATGGTGGCTTTATGACCTGGTGGTCAAGTTCAAGTATATCTGGATATAAAAGTGAAATCGAAGCTTATAAAAAGAAATACTAGTTAATTTTTATAGATCCAATTTAAGAAAACCTAAATTTATAAAATTTTATCATTTTAACTTTTTATATAATTTCGTTTCATTTTCTCTGTCCCAATTTTTATAAATTTCTTTAGATAATTCTGGAGTTACAGGTAATGAATTCAATTTATTTTTTTTATAGATAGTATTTATACTTTTTGAATATTTTTCGCATATCATACATTCACAAGGATTTTCAAATACTAATCTCATTTTATTATATATAATATTAAAATCATCTTTTTCAATATTACCAAAAGATATATTCAAAAATTCACATGGTTGCAAATCCCCTTTTGCATTTATATAGAGTCTATCTGTTCCTCCAGCTGTACACCCAAAAACTTCTTTGCTTTCTTCTATTATTTGAGCAGATATAGAAGGATAATCACTATACTCTTTATTTGAATTATACATATTTATCTTAGTCTTAGCATTCTTAATATCTTTATTTGAAAACATTAAGTCATCATTATTAAGCCATGCACCTGAAGGTTTTGGTTTTATAATCTGTAAAATTGAACTATTATATGATTTTGATAAACTCATGATTTTTTCAAAATTACCATTATAAAAATCATCTTTTAGTAAACATGAATTAAAAGCTACAACCATATTTTCCTTATGGCATAAATTAATACCCTTTTCCATAATATTGAAAGCCTCACTATTTCCCATAAATTCATTAAATCTATTTTTATCTGGATTATGTAGTGAGAATATTATTCCTTTTACATTGTTCTTTCTAAGTTCTATCAACCTATCTCTTGTAATACCATCACCTGTAGAATTAACCCAAATTTCCGATCTACTATCAATAGCTTCACATAATTTTACTAACCTTCCATATTCTAAGAAAGGCTCTCCACCTTCAATATTAAAAAATGCGACACCTTTATCTTGGAGTATTCTAACTGTTTCAACTAATTTTTTAATATTTACATCTCTTCCTCTATCAAATCTCTGATAACAATGCTGACAATTAAATCTGCATTTTGAAGTTATAGAAATCAAAGCTACTGTACATGGTAATTTTTCATTGAAAACTAAAAATTTATTACATGCAGTAAGAAATGCTTTTGTTGGAAATCCTGGTACATACAAGTCAATTTTAGTCTCTTTATTAATACTGACAAATTTATTATGTTGCAATATTTTTATGAATACCAACAATCTTTTTATAAAAATTATAAATCCTTTTAAATCTATTTGACCTGTAAAAATCTTTGGAAAATAAGTAAAAAACACTCGAATCTTTAAATACAAATTAAAAATAAACTTTTTAGTACCATATACATTATTTATTTTCACTCAAAATTCCTCCTATAAGAAACCATTCTCCTTGTACCATTTTATAGTTCTTTTAACCCCTTCTTCCAATGATACTTCACTTTGAAAGTCTAAAATTTGTTTTGCTCTTTTAGTTGAATACTCTATATTATCATAGAACATATTCACTCTTCCCCTGGTCAAAACAGGAGGCTTTTTTATTTTTAAAAATGTATAAATCAATTCTAAGAAAAAACCTACAGGATATGTAAATACCTTTGGAATATTTATGGGTTTTTTAATCTTTGCTTCCCTACAAAATTTTTCATAAATCATATTCATATTTTCTGCTTTATTATTACCAACTATTATCGAATTAACACCTTCTAGTCTCTTAATATAAGTCAAATAATAAGCTCTTACTAAATCCTTAACATATATAACATGAAATTTATTTTTCTTTGATCCCATCATAAAAGGTATTCCCATTTTACATGCACTTAAATATTCATAAAATCCCGAACAAAATTCTCTCTCTCCATAAACCCAAATCGGCTCAATAAAAGTAACATTTAATTTATTTATTTCTGCTAATTCTATTATTTTTTTCTTTTCCAATTTTTTAGTATCTCTATAATAATTCATACCACAAGGAAAAACATTATCTAAAAAGTACTTATAATGTGAGTTCATTTTAGACTCTTCATTTTTTATTGTTAAACTATTTTCTTCACCATATACAGAAATAGAACTTGTTACAATAAAATTTTTTATCCCTTTTTCAAATAATATTTTAATTAAATTCAAACTACCTGAAACATTCGTACTGTAAAAATCTTTATAATCTCCCCAATCTACAACTTTGGAACTATTATGAATTACATAATCAACATTATTAATTGTATTATTATAGTTTAATTTTTTTAAATCTTCTGATTTACTAATATCAGCATAAATAAATTTAACCTTTAATCCTTCAATATATTTTATATCACTGGTCTTTCTAATTAAACATATTATTTCGTGTCCATTATTCTCAAAATACTCCACAATATGACTTCCAATAAAGCCATTTCCTCCAGTTATCAGTATTTTACTCACTTATCACACCTCAAAATCACAATTTTTTCTTGTATATCTATTAAGTTATAATAAAAAGATAAACTAGCCAACTTTTTTAAAAATCCGTTAAAACATTTAAATTTTGCATTCACCTATTTTTCCTACAATTTCATCAATTATCGAGTCTTTTAGATTTGCACAAGTTATTAATCTTACTCTACCATCATTATTAGGTACAGATGGTTCTACAAAAGGAGTTGTGAATATTCCATTATCAAAAAAAAGCTTCGCTAATTTAAAAGTATTTTCCTTTTTTCCCGTCTTTATTGAATTAATAGGAACTTTACTCTCCAAAACATTAAATCCTCTTTTTTTTAAATTGCTATATATTATTTTACTATAATTTATCATTTTTGTTTTTATTTTTGGATAATCCTTTTCGATAATATCCAATACAGAATTGATACCTCCTAATGTTCCAGGTGTAAGAGCAGTAGAATATACAAGATGTGAACAATAGTATCTGAGACATTTTATCAATTTAGAATTTCCAGCAACTACTCCTCCCGAATTTCCAATTGCTTTACCCAAAGATGCAGTATATATACCATTAAATTCTTCTATTTCTTCTTCTTCCAAAACTCCCCTCCCATTTTTACCTAAAACTCCTATTCCATGTGAATCATCTACAATAGTAAATGCATTATACTTATTAGCAATATTTGTTAAATCCTTCAATGGAGCACAGGTTCCATCAGTTGAAAATACTGATTCCGTAACTATGAATATATTTTTGTAACCTTTAATTTTTTTTAAAATTGCTTCCAAATGGTCAATATTATTATGTAAAAATGGTCTTAATTTACACCCTGTTGCCATTATTCCCTGAACTAATGATGAATGTGCAAATCTATCTACTAAAACTATGTCTTCCTTGTCAAGAAACATGTTAAAAATCCCCAGATTAGCTTGATAACCTGATGGGAAAATCAATGCTTCATCTAGCTTTAGAAAATTTGCCATTTTTTTTTCCATCATTTTAAAGATAGAAACATAACCAGTTGCTATAGGAGTTCCACATAAAGAAGCTCCATATTTCTCTACAGCTTCAATCACTCCTTTTTTAACAATACTATTATTAGCTAATCCTAAATAATTGTTTGAAGCTAAATTTATATATTCTTTTTGATTAATTATTATTTTTTCATCAAGTCCTGACTCTATCTCCACATAGTATGGATTAAAACCTAATTTTTCAACAATATTTTCATCCGTATCCAATACATTAAATATTTTTCCAAAATTCATTATTCTTCACCACCAAATTCTTTTTCAAACTTATCTACAATTTGGGCTACATTTTTATAATTACTAAAATCATCGACATCTATTTCTATCAAAAACTCTTCTTCTAATCCTGAAATAATCATTATTTTATCAAAAGAATCAATGTTTAAATCCTCAATTAATCTTGTATTTATGTCTATTTTTACATTTCTTTCTATATTACTTTTTATTACATTTATTATTCTCTCCTCAATATTCAAAATTAATTCCTCCTATAAATCATAATTTATAATATATCTATTATATGATTTTCCTATAGCATCTTAATTTATTATTTGTTTCACACATATACACACACATATTACAATTTATACATTTTGATTTATATTTTTTATTTTCTTTTAATTTGTTTACAAAATCACTTTCACAAATCAAAGGTCTGGATAAACTTACAAAATCACACCAATTATTCTCTACTGCATTTAAAATATCCTCACCCCTTCTAAAACCCCCTACAGATATTATTGGTATATCCGTTATACTTTTTGCTATTTTTGCAAAATCTATATTGTACAACATAGTAAATTTTTTAGTTTTTAAATATATCAATACATATCTAGGGATATCCTTATAAAGACTATTTATACTACTTATTATATCTCTTTTTTTTAAAATATAATTATACTTTAATATTACCTTTAAATTTATATTTCCTCTAAAAATATTCAAAGGATAATCCATAGTACCATAACTAATTTCAATGCCACCAATATTTTTTTTATCCAGAAATTTTATAAGATTTTTAAATTCTTCTCTTGAAAATTTATTAAGATAATCATCACTTCCACTTATTTTAACTAAAATAACAAAGTCTCTTCCGCATTCTTTTCTAATATAATCAATAATTAAATCCAAAAATCTGGTTCCAATTCCAGATTTACAATCTATTCCAAATTCATCAATTCTATCATTTATACTTTTTATAATAAACTGATGGATCAAGTATCCGTGTGCACAATGTAATTGAACACCATCAAATCCAGCTTCTTTAGCATATAAAGCAGACTTCACAAAATCTTCTATAATCATATATATTTCTTTTGTAAACAGAGGTCTGGGTCTTTCACAAAAATATAAAGATTTTTTTCTTGATACACCTACTACAGCATTCTCTGTTATACTGCTAATAGTCTGTCTTCCTGTATGAACTAATTGAATAAAAATTTTTGTATTATTTTTTCTCGCACAATCGATCATTTCTTTGTAATATTCTATTTTATGTTTATTATCTAGTATAGCTTGTCTGGGTTGTAAAGCTCTGCCTTCTTTTGAAACAGCAGTAAAACCAGTTATTATAGCACCTATATTATTCATTGATAAATCTTTGTACAAATCTAGATAACTTTTTTCCAAAGTTCCTTCTTCACTACACATGCCCTCATATGTTGCTGATCTTATTATTCTATTTTTTATTTCTAAATTACCCAAACAACCTTTTTCAAAAACATTCATAAAAAAACCATCCCATTGATAAGAATATACGATACTAAAAAGAGTATAATTGATAAATAAACTGGCAGTGAATAATACGTTTTGAAACTATTTACTTCGATATGAATTAGGGATAGCAAAAAAATAAACTCTAATTCTCGAGTATGAATTCGTGTGATTTAAGCTAATTTCAGACGAAAAGAATTCGATATTTTTTTAGATTCTCTTAATTTATTTTTTCAACATAATATAAGGTTAATTCTTCCTTATATTATATCATATAAAGAGAAAAAACCTCAATGTTAAAGACTTTTGATTAATAATGTTTGTTTTTTTCTATGCCCATTTCTTAAGCAAGTCTTCAGTTCCTAAAACAAAGTGATCTTTTTCAATTTCTAACCACTTACCAAGATCATAATCAATTCCCGTTTTATCGTAATTTGTTCTCTTTCTTATCTTTTCATATATTGGATTAGGATGAGGAATTGCAGATAGCAAAGACTTAGTATATGGATGAATAGGATGTAAATAAATATCCTCTGCATTTCCCATTTCTACAATTCTCCCTGCATGCATAACTCCAATACGATCACTTATAAATTTAACCATAGAAAGATCATGAGCTATAAATATATACGTTAAATTTCTTTCTTTTTGAATCTTTTTCATTAAGTTCACAATTTGAGCCTGTATTGATACATCTAAAGCACTTATTGCCTCATCTGCAATAATAAATGTAGGTTCCATTATTAGTGCACGAGCAATTCCAATTCTCTGTCTTTGTCCACCACTAAATTCATGAGGGTATCTATGAGCATGTTCTTTACACAATCCTACGATTTCTAACATACTATATACTTTCTCTGCACGTTCTTTTTTTGTATTATATAATTTATGTATATCGAGTCCCTGTGCAATAATATCCATAACATTTTTTCTCGGATTTAAAGAAGCCATTGGATCTTGAAAAATCATTTGCATCTTTGTATGTAAATAATTTTCCGATTCATGAGTCATTTTTCCTGAAATTTTAAAATTCTCAAATATTATTTCTCCATCTGTTGGATTATATAGACGAATTATACTTCGACCTACTGTTGTTTTACCTGAACCACTCTCTCCTACAAGCCCAAAAGTTTCACCTCTATACACCTTAAAGCTTACCTTATCTACAGCTTTTAAAACACCTTTGCGTCCAAGTTTAAAATGTTTTTTAAGATTCTTTACATCTAATATAACATCATTTTTTTCCATTATACTCTTCTCCCTTCATAACTTGAATTCTTTTTTGAAGTGAGCTTGGTTTTTCTGTTTTTGGCGCTTCATCGTGAAGCAACCAAGTTGCAGCAAAATGTGTGTCACTAATTTTAAAAAATGGTGGTTGTTCTTCTAAATCAATATTTAGAGCAAATTCATTTCTTACTGCAAATGCATCACCTTTTGGTGGATATAATAAATTTGGGGGTGTACCATTTATAGAGTAAAGTTCCTGACCTCGATCATCCATATCAGGCACAGATGCAAGAAGTCCCCAAGTATAAGGATGTTTGGGATCATAAAAGATTTCATCTGTTGTTCCATATTCTACAATCTTTCCAGCATACATGACAGCAATACGATCAGCTACATTTGCAACTATACCTAAATCATGTGTAATAAAAATAATTGACAAGTCAATTTTAATCTGCAAATCCTTTATTAATTCTATGATTTGTGATTGTATAGTAACATCAAGGGCCGTAGTCGGTTCATCAGCTATAAGTATTTTAGGATTACATGCTAAAGAAATTGCTATTACAACCCTTTGTCGCATCCCACCACTTAATTGATGTGGATATTGTTTATATCTTTTTTGTGGTTGATCTATCCCAACTAACTCAAGAAGCTCTAGAACTTTTAGTTTTGCTTCTCTTTTCTTAAAATTTTGATGCTCTATTAAACATTCTAAAATTTGATATCCTATTGTTAAAGTTGGATTTAAAGATGTCATTGGATCCTGAAAAATCATTGAAATCTCTTTTCCTCTTATCTTAACTAACTCTTTTTTATTTAATTTTGTTAAATCATTTCCTTTATAAATTACTTTGCCCTTGTCAATATTTCCATTTTTAGATAAAATCCCCATAATAACTTTTGCTGTAACAGATTTCCCTGAGCCACTTTCGCCAACAATAGCAAAAGTTTCACCTTTGTGCAACTCAAAGTCAACTCCTCGAATCGCCTTAATTTTTCCATTATGAGTTTTAAATGAAACATTTAAATTACTAACTTCTAAAATATTTTCCATTTCATCACCTTCTTATTTTATTATTATAGTTCTTTCATCTTTGGATCAAGAGCATCACGAAGTCCATCTGCAACTAAGTTAAAGCAAAGCATAAGAATTCCAAGAACAATTACAGGAGTAGCAATAATATGTGGATATACTAAAATAGATTTATAACCATCATTAATTAGTACACCCAGAGATGCCATTGGTGGTTGTAATCCTAAACCAATAAAAGCAAGAAAAGCTTCATAAAAAATTGCATTTGGAATTGAAAACATACTCATAATAATAACTTGTCCAAATATATTAGGTAATAAATCAACAAATAACAAAGTTGGTGTTTTAGCTCCCAATGTTTTTGAAGCTAAAATGAAATCAAGTTCCTTTAGCTTTAAAACTTGAGACCGCACAACACGACTCATACCAATCCATCCTGTTATAACAAGTGCCAATGAAATAGATAAAATTCCTGGATTAAATACTAATACAAATAAAGTCACAACAACTAAATTTGGTATTCCAGATAGTATTTCAATAAAACGTTGCATCCCACTATCAAGTTTTCCACCAATATAGCCAGCAATAAGTCCATAACCTATGCCAATAAACATATCAATCACAACTGCAAGAATAGCAATATATAATGAAACTCTAGTTCCAACCCAAACTCTAGTCCAAATATCACGACCAAGATTGTCTGTACCAAACCAGTAATAAACATTTTCTAAATTATTTTCCTTATATACATTCATACCATCGCTTTCTCCATCAAATATCCCAATTTTTTCTATAATAGGAATTCGTGGAGGTAAATTTATATGATCAGTTTCTATACTCTTATATGTATGCGAAGAAATTAAAGGACCTAATACTGCAAATAAAACAATAATAAAAATAAAAATCATTCCCAAAACTGCACCTTTATTTTGATAAAAACGTAAACGAGCATCTTTCCAAAAGCTAAGTTCTTTATAAACAACATCTTGTTTTGATGAAACATTTTTTTTAGCCCTCTCAAAAGGCTTATTTTTATGTTCATTTGGTAATATATTCATCTATTGTTCTCCTTTCGCAATACGTATTCTCGGATCAATTAATCCGTACAAAATATCTACAATCAATACGACTGCAATGTAAAACATACTGTAAAAGAATGAAATAGCAATAACAATATTAAAATCATTAACACTTATAGCTGTTACCAATAAATCACCAATACCAGGAATAGTGAAAATTCTTTCAATAACCAAGGATCCCGTCATTAATCCCACAGTTAAGGGACCTAAAACCGTTATAACAGGTATAACTGCATTTCTAAAAGCATGTCTAAATATTACTTTTTTTGAATTTAATCCTTTTGCTTCAGCTAAAAGAATATACTCCGAACCAAGAACTTCAACCAATTCTGTCCTCATAAATCTTGCAACTGTTGCAATAACAAACATTGATAATGCAATAGTTGGCAATATACTTGATTTAAATACATTATCAATATCGTATGTCAATGGGAATAGGGAAAAATGAAGTAATTTAGGTAATTTATAACCCAGATAATAACTCAATCCAATAGCAAATACAAAAGATGGAATTGAAATTCCAACAATTGCAATCACTGTAGTAATAGAATCCCATATAGTATTTTTATATATAGCAGAAATAAAGGCAAGAATAATTCCAATCAAAGTACCAAAAATTAATGCTTGTATTCCCAATCGTATAGATATTGGCATACGATCTTTTAATATTTTGGTAACAGGTACATTTTTTTCAATAGCATATGAAACACCAAAATCACCTTTTACAACAACATTTTTTAGATAAATAACAAATCTTTCATGAATTGGCTTATCAAGTCCATATTTTTTATAAAGTAATTCCTTCTGCTCAATTTTTAATTTCTCATCATTAAAAGGAGACCCTGGCATAAATTCTAAAAGCATAAATAAAACAGATAAAATAATCAGTAATGTTAAAAACGAAAGTACAATTCTATTTAAAATATATTTAATCATAAAAACACTCCAAACTCATATAAAACGCCTTTTTCAAGACGTTTTATCAATTATAAAATTATTATTTAAAAAATCTATATCTTAATTATTTACTTCTACATTTCTATAGATAAAAGGAGTTCCAACAGTATGATCCTCAATCCCTTTTACTTTCGGATTCACAAGATATGAATATCCAGTTTGATATAGAGGCACAATTGCAGCACCCTTATCCAACAATATTTCTTCAGCACTTATCATAGCATCCCAGCGTGCCTTTGCATCTCCTGAAAGTTCATTTGCACTTGATTTAACAAGCTTATCATATTCTTTATCAGTATAATTAGGATAATTATTAATAACATCAGTCAAAAATAGATCTAAATAAGTAAGTGGATCAGCATAATCAGGACCCCAACGAGTTAATCCTATTTCATAATCACCATCTGTCATAAGATCGATTCTGTTTTTCTTTGGTTGTGACTTAAGTTCAACTTTTAATCCTGGTAAATTAGTTTCTAACTCTGCCTGGATAAATTCAGCAGTTTTTTTAATTGTTTCTGAATCGTCAAATAAAAACTCTACTTTAAATTCTGATTTTCCTAATTCTTTTTTAGCCTTATCCCAATATTCCACAGCAAGTTCTTTATCGTATTCTGAAAAAGTTCCTGAATTTTCTCTAAAATCTTTTTGATCCGGTCCTATTGCAAGATCTTTTGGTACAATATAATCTGCAACTATAGAACCATCATTTAATATTTTATCAACAATATGTTGTTTGTTAATAGCATGTTGTATTGCTTTTCTTGCATTCAAATTTGAAAATAATTCAGTTTTATTATTTGGTGTTACATACCATATATAACCTGCTGCATATTGTGTATAAGCTTGATTTGATTTGTATTTATCTACAAGTTCAGCTGAAAGTTTTACAACATCCAATTCATTATTATCATATTTTAATGCTGCTGTTTGATTATCTTTAATTACTTTATAGTCAAGACCATCTACAGATACATTTTTCGCATCATAATAATCCTTATTTTTTTCTAGAATAAATCCATATCCCTTTTTCCATGATTTCATTTTAAAAGGACCATTTGCTAAAAGATTTTCTGCATCTAATGCATAATTTTCACCCTTTTCGGTTACAAACTTTTCATTTAAAGGAAAGAAAGTAGGAAATGCCATAAGTGACAAGAAGTATGGTACAGGTCTATCTAATTCAATAATAAGAGTTGTGTCATCTTCTGCTTTTATACCCAATTCTTCCTTCTTTACTTTACCTTCAACAACTTTTGCTGCATTTTTAACACCTGCAACCTCACCAATAAAATTATACTCACTTGCAGTATCTGGATCCAATAAACGTCTCCATGCAAATACAAAATCTGAAGCTGTTACTTTATCACCATTACTCCATTTTACATCTGAACGTAATTTAAATGTATATACAAGCCCATCTTTACTCATTTCATATTCTTTTGCAATTGCAGGAATAAGTTTTCCATCTTTATCATTATTATATAATCCTTCAATGGTTCCAGCAATGGCTTCAAAAGAAAGTCCATCTGTTGCAATATTTTGATCCATAGAAGATAGATCAACATCCACAGCAATTCTTAGAAGATTTTCTTTGTTTTCCTGCTCAGAACAACCACTAAATATACCAATAAAAATTGTTATAAATAGTAATAAACTAATTACTCTCCTCATAAAATACCCACCTTTTTAATTTTATCTAAAATTAGAATTATTTGAAAATGTTATTAAGTTTTTATAGTCTTTAAAATTCAATTTATTTTTTAGCATCTCTACATGTGCCATACTATGGCACATTATACAATTCATTTTCTACAATGTCAAACATATTTTTCTCTTTTTGTTAATATCGCTTATTTATCAATATAGCCTAAATCCTTGTATATGATGAAATACTAATTTAGGCATAACTTAATTCTGCCTTATATACTATTCATAATTAAATGTTTAATTAAGTTAATAATGATATAATAAATTTATTAATGGGGTGATTTTAATGAAATATATAAAAATCAAAATAGTTTTTTATTTTTTAATTACAGTAATTTTATGTTTTAACTTATCTGTAATTGGATTTGCTCAAACAGATAGTTCAACTCCAGATAAAAAGGTAAATGTTGTAAATATTAATTCTAATGACAATAATAGTACAATTAAATTACAAAAAGGAGATTTGCTTTCGCTAAATTTAAAAAGCAATATATCTACAGGATATTCATGGAATTATATCTCAATGTTTGATGAAAATATATTAACAGAAATATCAAGTGATTTTATAGAACCTATAATTAATCTTCGTGGAACACCAGGAATTCAAGTATTCAAAATTAATGCAGTTGGAATTGGTAAGACATCTATAAAATTGGGGTATTTTAGGTCGTGGGAACCTGATAATATTATAGATACATTTTCTTTAAATATCATAATTAGGCAGAATCAAAAAATAAACTAGTCAACTTTTTTTGAAAATCCGTTAAACCATCGATATTTTCAGAAAAAAATTGTCTTATGAAATTTTTGATTAT
>JBDMZA010000636.1:0-5475 GCA_039770155.1 Clostridiales bacterium | reverse complement strand
CTAGATTATTATTAGATTAGTATTTTTTGATTATGTCTTATGTGTTATTTTTAACTACTTTAATTAAGTTATTATTTTTGAGACCTGTTATATGACCATTGGCCATTAAAACAGTTTTAATATAAAGTAATTTATTTTTTGTAATTATTTCACCTGGATTGATTAGTGGAATACCAGGGGGATATGGAGTTATTATATTAAAGTTTATTTGGTTTTCTGAATTTGAAAAATCTATATAAATACCTTCTTTATATTTAATTTCACTTATTGGTATTTTAATATTAAAATTTGAAAACACATTTTTCAGATTAAAATTTAAATTATGGAAATCAATGTTTTCAATATTTGTATTTTTAGAAATATTAATTAAAGCTTTTCTTAATTTATTGAAATCTTTAAATTTGTTAGATATTGAGGAAATAAATACTACATTGAATAAATCTGACATTTCAGGCCAGATATTATATTTTTTTTCTAGAATTTCTGATATTTTAAAACCTGTAATTCCAATTGATCTAGAGTTTAAAACTATTCTTGTTTTGTCATAATATGTATTTTCTAAAATTGAGAATTTAGTAGTTGTTGATAAATTATTTTTTAGATTTGAAACATTACTGATAATTTTGCTTAACTTTTGAGTGCCTTTTAATTCCATATAATTTCTGGAAAATTCTAAAAATGACATTAAAAGATAAGAAGGACTTGTAGTTTGAAGAATATTTAAATAATATTCTAATTTATCTTTATCTATATATTTCTCTCGTATATGAAGGAATGAACTTTGGGTTAATGCAGGAAGGGTTTTGTGAGCACTTTGAATACTTATATCTGCCCCAACCTCCATTGCAGATATTGGAAGTTGATTGTTAAAAATAAAATGTGATCCATGAGCCTCATCTACTATAAGTATTTTACCAAATGAATGTACAATCTTTTGTATTTCTTTAAGATTACTACAAATTCCATAATAATTTGGATTTGATACAATCACTGCCTTAATATCAGGTTCTTTAGACAATAATTCTTTAATATCATTTGGATTAACAGATCCAGGTATTGAAAAAAAATCTTCAAAGGAAGGTATTATATAGCGTGGAACCGCTCCTGCTAATAAAATACCTCCAATTACAGATTTATGACAATCTCTTTGAATAATTATTTTCTCACATGGATTACAAACACTCATTATAGCTGCATGAATTCCAACAGTTGTACCATTTATAAGAAAATATGATTTATCTGATTTAAAAGTTTTTGATGTTAATTCCATAGAATCATATATTATACTTTCAGGAGAATGCAAATTATCCAGATCTGAAAGTTCTGTCATATCAAATTTTAATAGGTTATTCTTTAATTTTTTTGGAATATTAATTCCTTGTTTATGTCCTGGTACATGGAAATTTATTCTTTTATTATTTAGATGTTTAAATAGATTATCGATTATAGGAGTATTACTTTTAACCATTTTAATCTATTTCATCTCTTAACACACTGTGAGCATCTGTGAAATCAGGTAATTCTAATTTATCAATATATTGATTAATTTGTCGCTCAGTTATATGTTTTTCATTTTCAGATGTTCGTTTAAGTAATTCTTGATAAGATGTTTCAATGTAATAAATTTTAGTTATTGCACCATAATCTGTGAAGAATTTAATTAATTGATTTCTGAAATTCTTATTTATATTTGTAGAATTCCATACAAAAGAAATTCTGTCTCTCATATATTCTCTTGCTTTTTCCTTTGCATTTTGTAATGATTTTCCTTGGAAATTGTCTTTGTTATAATAAGATAATTCTTCTTTTGATAAATCTAAGGAGACTACTTGATAATCCTTTAAAGTTTTTCTAATGAAAGTATCTTTTCCTGAAAGTGGTAAACCAACAATCATTATAACTTCAAATTTTGTATTATCAGAAACTTCGAATGTTGGTAAGTAACCATCTTTAAAGAAATACATAAATCTACTAAAATTATTTTTAAACTCAAAGGTTTTATCATAACATTCGTTTTCTATACAAAGATTTTTAAAATAATCAATTTTGTCTAATGACACCTTATTATTTATATTTGTTTTGGACATTACATATGCTTTAGTAAGCAGCGATAAATGATCTAATCTAATCATTTGGTTGACTTTGAGAATTTCCTTTTGAGGATCACTTAATTTCATAATTGATAGCGGTAGATCATAATATCTGACTAACTTGACAATTTTTTCTCTAATTTCAAGCGAAAAATTAAAAGTGCTTTCATTATTTTTGTAAATAAGTGATCTTGCATTTAATTCCCTTCTATAAGGGGATTTAGTTATATAATGCATAAGTGCAGCATAAAAAATGACTGCTCTGTCAATTTCATCCAATAACTGCCATTCCTTCAAAGTAACTAATTTTTCACATACAGCTTTTGTATGAGTGTAAATATTATCAGCATTGTAATTATTATAATTAGAATTATTTTTTATATTTTTTAGTTTTTTAAACCAATCAAAATCATTTTCAATTTTATCCCACCCTATTGTAAAATTTGGTTCTTTAGGGCACCATTTAAAATATATTTTATCCATCATAAACCACCTTAATTTATTTATTAATATTTAACCTAAGGATATTTAAAAACTACTATTTTTTCTTGTGTTGAATCATATTTTTTAAATTATATAAAATGTTTATCGACAATAATTTAAAAGAATATATACTCATATAAAAAAATACGTAAACCACAAATAATTTTACTTTAAATTTAAGTTAAATGCAATTATAAAGTTATATATTATTAATTATAAAGTTGTATATTATTTAGATACCCTAAAGTAAGAAAAATAATTTGTAATTTACTTTAAATATTATTTTTTAGGTTCTCCCTATCTCTAGGTTAAAAGGTTTGTAAGGTTGTCATTGTAATAAATATAAAGTTCATGCATGGCCCTTGTAATAGCAACATACAATAATTTTATTTCAAGGTTTTCATCAGGTCTATATACATCAAAATTAGCATTTGATATAAATACAATATCAAATTCCAGTCCTTTTGCAAGATAAACAGGTATTATGACAATACCACCAAAATACTCTTCCTCTTTACCTGTTAAAATATAGATATTATCAAAATAATTTTTCAATAAAATATAAAATTTTTCACACTCTTCTAAAGTTTTGCAAATTATTGCAATTAATTTATAATCTTTTTCCAAAGAAGATTGTATATTTCTAGTGATGCTTTTTACTGTTTTATTTATAGAATCTGCTTTTATATATTTGACATTTTCTCCATGTCTTATAACAGGTTTGGCTAATTTAAAATCTTCATTTTTTAAATTTTTAATTACACCATTTGCAACATTCATAATTTCTACAGTAGTTCTATAACACTGCTCTAAATACATGATTTCGCATTTTTTTGTTCCAAATACATTGTCTTTAATATTTTGCCAATCAGAAGTTCCACGGTATGAGTATATTCCTTGACAAATGTCACCTAAAATTGTGAATGAACTATCTTTAATTATATTTTTGAGTATATAAAATTGAAAAACACTAAAATCCTGAGCTTCATCAATTACAATATGTTTAACTGGTATTTTATCCTCTATACCATAAATTTTATACTTAATATAAAGTATAGGAGCAATATCTTCAATATCAATTTCTTTTTTTATATTAAATGAAGAAGAGTTATTAACAAAACTTTTTATAAAATCTTCATTTGAAATTATTTTTTCTATGATATCAGTTCTTATAAGTACTTTTTTATAATATTCCCAGGGTTTTAAAGGTTTAATTTTATTAGTATAATTTTTTATATTTGTTTTAGATAATTTTTCAATCTGTGAAAGTTTAGTTTCTTTTTCTTCAATCAGATATCGGATTCTACTTCTTACATTATCATCAATTTTATTTTCATCTTTAATTTTGTTAACTTTTAAAGTGTATTTTAATTCTAATTTTTCTATTAAGGAATTTTTTATTTTTTTCAAATTGATGTTTAAATGTTTTTTGATTTCAGATATTCTTTCTACAAATGATAGTCTTTTATACTCTGTTAAAAATAAATTATTAATATATTCGTATGTTAAAATAATATTATTAGCTAATTTAAAATCTTCTTTTGGTATGAAATTGTCTTCAATTTCTTTTAAATACAAATCAATGGTTTGCTTAAATCTAAATGAAGATTTAAAATTTGATATTTCAAGATATAAATTACTTTGCTTTGAAAGAGATGAAGAAGAGTTGATATAATTACTTAATTTTTCATTTGGATCTTTTATTTTGAATTTTTTTCTTAAAAGACCCATAGAAATGTCTTCAAATGTTGTCTGTTTTACTTTATCAACCCCTAAATCAGGTAATATCTCTGATATGTAATTTAAAAAGAATTTTGTTGGAGCTAGAATCATAAAATTCTCAGGCTCAAATTTTTTATCATATGTGTATATTAAATAAGCAATTCTATGAAGTGCAATGGTTGTTTTACCACTACCTGCTGCCCCTTGGACTATAAGAGGTTTCCACATATCAGCTCTTATTATTTTATTTTGTTCTGTTTGTATAGTGGAAACAATTTCTTTTAATCTGTCATTAGAGTTTGCACCTAAGTGTTGTTGAAGAAAATCATCGTTTGTAGTAATGTCAATATCAAATACGCTTTCGAGTTTACCTTCATTTATTATAATCTGTCTTTTTAGTCTTAATTCACCTTTTATATTTCCTTCTGGACAGTTGTAATTTACTTCACCTAAACGCTCTTCATAGTACAGGTTTGCAACAGGTGCTCTCCAGTCTACAATAATTACTTCTTGATCTTCATCTCTCATCAAAGATAATTTGCCAATATAATGATTTTCACAATTGTTTTTGCCATACTCAGAAAAATCGATTCTTGCAAAATAAGGTTTTGTTTTAGCTTTATATAATTCTTTTATTTTTATATCCATGTTTTTCTGAATACCTACTTTAGCCAAAATATCCACATAATCTTGACTACTATCACTACTTAATCTTTTGAATGTTGATTCCAAATTTTCGTCTAAAACAATTTTGTTTTGAATATAATTGTTTAATGTTTTATTTACATATTTAATTGTATAGTCACATCTTTTTTTCTCTTTTATGAATATAGAATCTTTATTATTTTCCATATTAAGCAGAATCCTCCTTCTTGTTTAAGGCATAATCAAAAATTTCATAAGACAATTTTTTTCTGAAAATATCGATGGTTTAATGAATTTTCAAAAAAAGTTGACTAGTTTATTTTTTGATTCTGCCTAAGAAATCTCTCAAGAATTATAAAGTATTTATGTTTATAGTTAAACATTAATATAAAGGGATGAATAGCTTTATGATATTAATTTTAGATTAATATATGAATTATCAATATAATTTATAAAGTTGGTTGACCAATTAGTATTTTTAATTTATAATATAATAGAAATTTAATAAAGGATAGAATTATTTGTCAAAGTTTAG
>JBDMZA010000635.1:0-3151 GCA_039770155.1 Clostridiales bacterium | reverse complement strand
TGATATACTTATATATTTACAATGAACTCTTTGAATTTAAAAAGTATTATCTTTACTATGTATTCATTCGCTAATTATAATATTAATAAAATGTAACATTCAACATAGATATTGATATATTCTTCAATGGTATGGTCAAGATTTTTCATTTAAAATAATACATAAAATAAGAAATATAACACAATAAAGATATAAGGATGGAGAAAAATGAAAAATATTATTAAAACTATTGACTTGAAAAAAATATATGGGCAAGCAGGAATTCAGTTTAAGGCTTTAAGTGGGATTAACTTAGAGGTCGAAAAAGGTGAATTTTTAGGTGTTATGGGACCTTCTGGTTCTGGTAAAACAACTCTATTAAATATACTTTCAACCATTGATAAACAAACATCAGGAAAGGTGTTTTTTGAGGGAGAAGATATTCAAAAATTACAAAATAAGGCTTTGTCAAGATTCAGAAGAGATAATATAGGTTTTCTTTTTCAGGATTATAATCTGCTTGATAATATGACAATTGAAGATAATATTTCACTCCCATTAGCTTTAAATAGGGTTAATCATAGAGATATTAAAGAAAGAGTTGATAAAATTAGTGAGTTTTTTAGTATTGATTTGCATATTAAAAAATATCCATACCAACTTTCAGGTGGTCAAAAACAAAGAGCAGCAGCAGCACGTGCCTTGATTACAAATCCAGCAGTTGTATTTGCAGATGAGCCTACAGGAGCACTTGATTCAAAGTCTGCTACAGAATTGCTAAATTGTTTGAGTAGTATGAATGAAAAATTTAACACTACTATAATTATGGTAACTCATGATGCATTTGCTTCAAGCTATTGTAAAAAAGTTCTATTTCTGTCAGATGGGAAAATTCATGCAAAGTTAAATAAAGATAGTTCTAGAAAAGACCTTTACAACAGAATTCTTTCTCTATTAACGTCATTTGGAGGTGAAATAAATGAACTCATTTAAACTTGCATTATTTAATTTTAAAAATAACATGAATTTGTTTATGTTTAATATTATTTCGATGATTTTTTCAATTGCAGTGGTTTTTAACTTTTTTTCATTATTATTTAATCCTTCAATTATTGTAAGAACTAATAATGTCTTGATAAAGGTAGTATTTTTAATAACAGCAATAGTTGTTGTAACTTTCATATTATTCTTTATAATGTATTCTAATTCATTTTTTCTAAAACAAAGAAAAAATGAATTAGGTATTTATACTTTTATGGGAATTGATAATAATAAAATGGCATGCATCTTTGCAATTGAAGATATGATTTTAGGTAGTTTTTCACTTCTGTTGGGTATATTATCTGGTATTATATTTCAAAAGGCTTTTCTGATGTTACTTATAAAGGTATCAGAGATTAAGTATGAGATTAATTTTTTTATATCTTATAAAGCAATAGCGATTACTCTAGTTGTATTTGTTATAATATTTTTTATATCCACAACAAGAGGATTTATAAGTATTTTGAGAAGCAATATTATTGATCTTATAAATGCTAAAAAGCATGAAGATAAAAATCTAAAGACACGATATTTAACTGGTATTTTTTCGGTTTTATTAATTATAATAAGTTATTATTATAGTAAAAATATTTTTGATAGTCATTTTTTTCAAAATGGAAGTATGGTTATAATTGGAGTTATTCTGGGAACATTCTTATTCTTTAGTTCATTTTTATCCATAATTATTAAACTTATAAGAAATAATAAGAGGGTATTTTACAGTGGAACTAATATAATAAGTATTTCTAATATTGCATATAGGATAAGAAATAATTATAAAACATTGTCAATTATAACAATAATTGTTGCAGCGACTATAGTTTCACTTGGAACAGCAAGTTCAATAAAGTACTTATTTTATACAGGAATTAGATTATCTTGTCCTTACTCATTCTCATATATAGGAAATAATAAAGATGTTGATAAAAAAGTATCAAGTATTATAAAAAATTCCAAACATAAAGTTCTTTTTAAAACAAACACAAAGTTTCTATTTTTTAAAAAAGTAATTGATAATAAAGATTATGCTGTAATAAAATTTGATGATTTTATTACAATTGCTAAAGGATTGAATGATAAAGAAAAAAATAAGGTTTTAAAAATGAATGAACTGAAAGATGGATATGGAATATGTGTTGAATCTTCAAATGATAAAGGATTCAATGATAATCAATTAGTAGATTTACATGGAACACAAATACAAATTGAGAAGACAATTTCTTTACCATTATTAGGAGCGAAATTTGCAAATAATCCAATAATTGTAACAGAAAATGATTATAATAAATTAAAGTTATTGAATAAGGAAAATACATTTAATGGTATATTGGTAAAAAATCAGGAAGAATCTTTGAAACTATCTAATAAACTTCTTGAAATTCCTGAACTTAAAGAAAACATGAGTTCATTTGTTATTTACTATAATATGTATAATGAATTAACAGGAATTGTAAGATTTATAGCGATGTTTTTAGGTATTGTGTTTATATTGTCGACAGCAAGTATAATGTATATGAAGATTCAAAGTGATGCGATTAGTGATAAGGCTAAATATAAAACTTTAATGAAATTTGGAATGGATAAAAGAGAAATATATTTAACAGTATCAAAACAGATAGGTATAAGTTATATTTTACCGCTTTTAATTGGCTCAGTACATGCTTTTGCAGCTTTTAAAGCTTTAGAATTTGAATTATCAAAGTATTTAAAAATAAGTTTTTTAGAACCTTTAATTTTGAGTATAGTAATTTATCTGCTTGTATACACAATATTCTATTTTATAACAATAAAAAGATTTGTAAAAATTGTAACTGCATAATTTTATATTAATTCTAATTTATTAAGGAAACCCTAAAAAATAATATCACATTATTAAAATCTAAGAATCACTAAAATTATTTGATTCATTATTTAAAAATGTAGATTTATTTTTGGGGTTTCCCTAAGAGTCAGTTTGAAATATTAAAACTGTGTAAGTAACAAAAGCAATTTGTATTTTTTCCTTCTTTAGATAATATTTTAAATGTAAAGTTAAGGTTGTTTTAAAATTTGTTTTCTATAAATAATCTCAAATCATCCCATGACTTTGCTTCAAAATGGTCTATATCTATATTACCTACTTTTTCTCTAT
>JBDMZA010000634.1:0-4700 GCA_039770155.1 Clostridiales bacterium | reverse complement strand
AGGAACATACTTGAAAATATTTATGGTATTGATGAAAAGGTATTGTTTCACTAATGATATTAATTATATAGTAGAGGTGATTTAAATGATCATAAATCGAATTAAGAAAAAAATTGCCGTTGTAAGTATTTTTACAATTATTATGACAGCTATAGTAAGTCAAAGTACTTTTGCAGAAAATAATAATGATGATTTGAAACTTGAAAAGCAGATGGTTATGGATGAAAGTAGTTTGTCTGGAATTTCTAAAGATTTATCAAAAATAATGAAACCAGATGAAATACTTGTTCAATATGAAGAAGATGTATCAGAAAATATAAAAAAATCAAAAAGAAAATCTGTTGATGCTGAACTTATTGAAAAAGACAGTAGTGGTGTTGAACTTTTAAAAGTTAATAATAAAAATATTGACAAGGTTATAAATGAATTGGGAAAAGATAGAAGCATAAAGAATGTATCTCCTAATTTTATTAGAAAAACTTCGTATATTCCAAACGATCCAAAGTTAACAGAACAATGGAGTATTGATGCGGTTAATGCAAAAAAAGCATGGGATGTAATTAATGATTGTGACAACTTAAAAGAAGTCAAAGTAGCGGTACTTGATACAGGAATTGACATGAATCATGAAGATTTAAAAGATAAAATATCAGATGATACTTATGATATCTATAATGATGATAATGACCCAAGTTCAGTTGGTGAAAAATCTGGTGAACATGGTACTCATGTGGCAGGAATTATAGCAGCTACATCTGGTAATGGAGTAGGTGTAAGTGGTACTGCGGGAAAAGCACCTGTTAAAATTATGCCAGTAAAAGTTTTACAAGATGGTTCAGGTGATGATTTTACAATAATAAAAGGCATTTATTATGCTGTTGATAATGGAGCAGATATTATTAATATGAGTCTGGCTGGACCTGGTGTTAGTCCAATGTATAATGAGGCAATAGAATATGCATTATCAAAAAATGTGTTAGTAGTTGCAGCAGCAGGAAATTCTACTATGGATACTAAATCTTATGTACCTGCTTCAGTGCCGGGCGTATTAACAGTAAGTGCTACTGACTCTGAGAATAAACTAGCTGAATTTTCAAATTTTGGTTCAGTAGTTGATATAACTGCACCTGGGGTTGATATAATGAGTACAGTAAATGAGAATCAATATTCTAATTCAACTGGAACTTCAATGGCTTCGCCAGCAGTCTGTGGAGTTGCTGCAATGGTTAAATCAAAAGAAGCAGATTTAGATGTTGCTGAATTACAAGATATAATTTATACTTCAGCAAAAGACATTGGAGAAAAAGGAAAAGATATAGAATTTGGTTATGGGCTTATAGATGCATACAAAGCCTTAAATACTCAACCATCTAATAAAAAAATAAGAATACTTGATATTTCCGAAAATGACAGAGTATATTATAAAACAGATGTTATAACAAGTTGTATGGATAGTGATGAACTAGAAAAAGTAGAAGTCTATATTGATGGTAAAAAAATAAACCAAGAAGTAGTTAATAATTGTTCATTGAATTATGCAAAACAAATTAATATTAATAATTATAAAGATGGAAATCATATTTTGAAGGTAAAAGCATATTATAAAAATGATAAAACATATGAAGACAGTGTTAATATAAATATTGTAAATAATGTTGGAAAAGGTTTAAGGACTAAAGTTTCAACAAATGGAAAACCAGCATTTGGACAACTATCCGTTTATGAAAATATAGATGGCAAGTTAATCCAAACTACAGGTGGAATGACTGATAGATACGGATATATTGATATAAATGAAGAAATGCTTACTAGTACAAGTAACATAGTTTTAAGTTTACAAAGTATTGAACAAAATAAAGAAAGTTTAGATATATATACACATGTTAAAGAAATAAATAAAACTGGATTATATAATTTTGAGAACTCTGATCTTTCAGAAATAAAATTTAAACCATTCAAAGTTGATAATTATATCATAATGGCTAAATATAAACTTGAAAATGGACAATTATTTGATGGAGATATGGTTTTTGAAAGTTTTAATTTTGACGAAATGGGAAAAGATATAAAATTATTTACTTCACCAGGTGATTATAACTTTATATTTAGAGCAACGAACTATAATGAAAATATTGTAAAAGAGAGGTTTTTATTAAACAAAAACTATCAGGTTAAAAGTAATACAATTTCAAATGTAGAATTTGATAAAAGTAACATTACAAAATTGAACTTTAAATATAAAGAAACAGATAGTATAAAGTATAAAAGTAGTTTTATTACATTTGAAGAAAATAGTTTAAGTTTACAAATATATGATATTGTTGAGTCAATGTTTTACACTATACCAGCTAACATTACTTATTGTATAACACCCGGAGAGTATACACCATATTATTCTCCTTTTTTAGATAATAACAATACAGAAATGGTTGCTGCTTTCACATCTGAGACACAAAATTTTAAAAATAAAAATCACAACTTAAAATATGGTGGAAAATATGAAGGAAAAACTTATTTAGATAAAAGTAAATATAATGTAGGTGAGAATATTGAAGTAGATTTTAGAATTAGAGATAAATATAAGAATAAATTAGAATTTTTAGTAGCTTTACAAATTAAAGAAGCAGAGGGAAACAATACAGATGTAAATAATAAATTAGAAATAGCAAATGTTATAAAAAATCAATTTATAAAAAATGATGAAGTAACAGAAGGAATTGCAGTGGATATTTTACCTCTTACTAAAGTAAAGGTTATTGATAAGAAAAAAAATGTTGTATATGAAAAGGAAATTTTTGATTTAACACCATTTGAAATTGAGTTGACAGATGATTTTAAAAAGGGAAAATATAGAGTGATTGCAGATTTAGAATTTCCTAATTTAATTAAAACAAATGCAAAATTTAAAGTAAATTAATTATTGATAAAATTTAACAAGGAATGAATATGTTAAGTAATTTTAACAAATTTAAAGCAAAAGAATTAACTTTACAAATTAGGCATTTTACATAGACAAGTAAGCTATGTTACTCTGTAACATAGCTTTAAAATTTCAATAAATATTAACTAAATATTAAATTTTCTATTCCTTCATCTTCTCTAAATTCGTTAATAAGTAAAATAGCATATTTTAGAATACATTTACAAATGTTTCTTTACTATCTAATAAATCACCATTCCAGAACTGTTCTAATCTTTCTATAGGATTGTATTTACTGCGGTATGGTGGATAATATGCTAATATAATTTTTTTATTTATTTTTGCTGTGAATTCAACCATTCTGAGACGGTTCGAATATCGTTGATATTTTACTTATTTTAAAATAACTTTGTTTTTTAGTAGGAGTATAATCTTTGAAAATAGGCACTTTTCTGCCCTACTTTTTTGTTAATATTTATTATTAAATCATGCTATTTTGTTAATATATGTATGTTCATATCTTTTTTAGAATTTAAATAATAAAATCTGATTATAACGTTTTTTGGGGAGGCTTTCTATATCCACCTAATGATGCTGAAATTAAAAGCTTTTGTAACCAATTTTCATATAGAGATTCCTAATCTATTTGTTCAAATCATAAACATATACTACAATATTTAGTTTACATATTGTATCATTTACTATTATCTCTATTTCAGACCATTTACCACCAGCCAATCCACAACCAAATCCCACTCAAATTTTTGCTACAATTGTAATTATTTCGCTGTCTACCGCTAAAACTGTACCTTTTGTATCTGAAAAAGTATCCACTATTTTAAAACCTTCATTTTCTAATTCATTTTTAATTTCGTCAAGTGAAAAATATTTGTCCCAATTATAAATTATTTTATCTTCTTGTTTACTTGAAATATAATGTTTGCCTAAAGTTACTTTTTCTGATTTATACAAAACTTTTTCATATATTTCAATATACTCATCTTCAAACCAAAAACCATCCTCTTTTACATAATTCCAATTTTTTTCTGGTTGAATACAACAAAATCCTGGTTCATACATAACATCAAATAAAAAATATCCATTGTTTTTTAGTGCTACTTTCACATTCTTTAAAATATTTTTTCTTTCATTTTTTCCTATTGCACCATAATCACAATAAATCATTGTTATTAGATCATATTTGTTTTCATCATTAAAGTCTTTATAATTCATTATTCTGTAATCAATCAAAAGATCATCTTCTTTTGCCTTATTTTTTGCATAATCTATAGAATTTTTTGAAAAATCAATTCCTGTTGTATGTATTTTTCTTTTAGCAAAATAATTTGTATATAATCCTGGTCCACAACCTAAATCACAAACTGCATTCCCCTCTTTTAAATTAAAATAATTAACTATAAAGTCTACACTTTTTCTAATATGACTAATGGGTCTACTCGCAGACCAATTATCATCTAAATGAACCTCTAGCATTCTATTTGCTGTATGAGGAAAAGTCCATAACTCCATTCTTGTATTAATGGAAAAAGGCTCAATATGATCATTCCATTTAGCAAATTTTGTATAATCTATTTGTATCATCCCCTTTTTAAAAATCAACCAATACAAATGTTGCATCATCTTTTTGTTTGGATCTCGGATATTTAGTACAATCTTTATCAATTGATTCTATTTCTCTTAAATTCTTATATATAAATTCAATATCATTTTCTTTAACTAATTTATAAAACTCTAAATAGTCTTTTGAGATATTTAAAGT
>JBDMZA010000633.1:0-8647 GCA_039770155.1 Clostridiales bacterium | reverse complement strand
CAAAAAATAAACTCTAATTCTCGAGTATGAATTCGCATGATTTAAGCGAACTTCAGACGAAAAGAATTTGGTATTATTTTTTAGGCTCTCCTTAAAATATATTAAAAAAGTTCCTATCTACTGGATATCTCTTAGATAGGAACCTTTAAGTATATAATATTTTCTTATTTTTTATTTGGATCAATCATTGCAAATTTTATTTCACCTTCTGCTGTGACATCACCATCAACTGTAGCTTTTACTTTCGCTTTTCCCATTCCCATTTTAAAAGCAGTTATCTCAGCCTCTAATTTAAGTACATCTCCTGGAAATACCTGTCTTCTAAATTTAATATTTGAAATACCAGTAAACATTCCTAATTTGCCTTTATTTTTTTCATCAGCTAATCCTGCAATACATGCAGCCTGAGCCAAAGCTTCTACTTGTAATACCCCTGGCATTACAGGAAAATCAGGAAAATGCCCCTGAAAAAAAGGTTCATTATTTGAAACATTTTTCAATGCAACTGCTCTTTTGCCTTTTTCAACTTCAAGTACTTTGTCAATTAGTAAGAACGGAAATCTGTGTGGCAATAAATCTCTTGGGTTTATTTCACTTTCCATAAAACCACCTCCAAATAAAATTATATAGTCTTTAAGAAAACCTTAAATTACATGTCAAACTATCTTAAAACTAAAAATTTATTTAAATTTAACATAATAAGATATTTTTTTATATGATATAAGGCATAATCAAAAAATAAACTAGTCAACTATTTTGAAAATCCATTAAACCATCGAAATTTTAAGAAAAAAGTTGAATTATTGAATTTTTGATTGTGCCTAAAACATATTTTCTAATATTTAAATTGAATTGTCAACTATTTAAAAATATTAAAACAGCAAATTAAATTATCTAATGAATAGCAAAAAAATAAACTCTAATCCTCTAGTATGAATTCACATGATTTAAGCAAATTTCAGACAAAAAGAATTTGGTATTATTTTTTAGCTTCTCATTAAATTTTATTTTTTTGTATTAACATAGAAATTATCAATTTTTTTGACCATAGAGTTATATAATTGGTCAGCTAATCCAATACTATTATTTTTAGAAGCTCCTTTCATGAGTTCATCATCAAGCATTGATTCAAATATTTCTTTACCCTGTGAATTTTCTATTAAACCAGATTTTGGAACTGTTGATTTCATCTCTTTATATACAATATTCAAAAAAATTGATTCAAAATCTTGACAGGATTCTTTTAATTTCTTTTTGTCATTTTCATCGTATGCTGCCTTTAAATTATTTTCAAAATTATTCTTTTTTACTAAGTTTTTTGTACTATCAATAAGATTATTAACAAGACCCTTATTTAGACTTTGAATATTCATTTTTTATATCTCCTATCTTCTAAGATTATTAGCCATTTGTAGCATATCATCAGCTGTCTGTATAGCCTTAGAATTTAATTCATATGCTCTTTGTGCTGTAATAAGTCTAACCATTTCTTCAACAACCTGTACATTAGAAGATTCTAAAAAACCTTGTTTTATTTGACTATTTAATCCAATCTCAGAATCTGGAACAGCTGTTCCAGAAGCAGTATTCTCTCTAAAAAAATTACTCCCTATACTCTCCAAACCATTTTGATTTGGAAATTTCACTAAATTTATAGTTTGGTCAAGACTTATAGTTTTTCCATCATTATCAATATAGTTTAATTCTCCAGAAACTGAAACATTCAGCCTTTCAATAGGCACATTTATAATAATTTCATTTCCATCTACATCAAGTATTGGTAATCCATCAGTTGTTGTTAACATATTTCCATTTTCACCTATACTTAACTTAAAACTACCATCTCTTGTATAAAATACATTTTCATCAGATGAACCCACAACAAAATATGCTTCTCCTTCAATAGCAAAATTTAATGGATTATCTGTTTTTTCCAAATTTCCACTTGTATGAGTTTTAACAGTTGCAGCTGTTTCAACACCATGACCTATTTGAAGATTCACTGGTTTACCTGAATTCTCTAAAACATAAGCCCTACCAATGGTTTCATAAATCAAATCCTTAAATTCAGCTGTATCTTTTTTAAACCCTGTTGTGTTAACATTAGCTAAATTATTAGATATTACATCAACATTAAATTGTTGACTCTTCATACCTGTACTAGCAGTCCACAGTGCCCTCATCATATTTTATTTCCCCCCTATCTTAAAATACCTATTTCATTTACAGCTTTTTGAAGTGTATTATCTTCATATTGTATTAACTTCTGATTTGCCTCATATGACCGTAGTACATTTATCATTTCAACCATTTCATCAACAGTATTTACATTAGATTCCTCAAGAGAACCCTGTATTAATTCACCATCGAATGGCACATTATTAAAATCACCTTTTACATCTATTAAATTATTTCCTATTTTAAACAAGTTATCTTTATTCTCAAAAGTAGTAATCTTAATTTTATCAATTAAGTTTTCATTTTCATAAATAGAACCATCTTTTGTAACCTTAATGTTGTCACCCTCAACTGTTATAGGTCCATTATCACCCAATAAAAAATATCCTTGACTTGTTGTAATCATTCCATTCACATCTAAAACAAATGAGCCATCTCTACTATATTTTTCTGTCAAATTTCCATCTCCATCAATTTTACCTACATTAAAAAATGAATTTTCAGAATTACTTATTGCAAAGTTAAGATTTTTACCAGTATTTATTAAATTACCCTGATTAAAATAAGTAAATATTTCTCCCTCATCTCTTCCTAACTTCATATTCCCAATATTATTTGAATTATTAAACCCATAATTATAATCATTAATTCTTTTTGTTATCATTTCTTCAAAACTTTGATTTATTGCTAAATCTTTTTTATATCCATTAGTATTAGCATTTGCCAAATTGTTTGATATAACATCAATTCTTTTTGTGTCTGCAATCATACTCCATCCTGATGTATAAAGACTTCTTATCATAGCAATCTCCTTTTTTACAAAATTATTCATCTTAAACCATATCAAAACAATAGTATGTTGTTTTTTACCAATTATATGCCAAAGATATTACACTATATTTATCGACAACTAATTTAAAATACTTAATCATTTTTGTAATTTCATGAGAATAATTTTATTTAGATAATCTCTACAAAATAAAAGAACCTACCAATCCTATTGATAGATTCTTATATTATCCCAAAATGCCGTTCGCTTATATTTTGACACCTAGCTCACTGCTAGGTGGGTGCCCTATTACTAACTTCGGTCTTCCACTGCCGTCATAATTAATGACTGAATTCATCTGTGGCCTGACTTATTTTAAATAAACACAGACTCCCGATTACTCGTTGTAGGTTCAAAATATAAGTTAATTCGCACATCTCAGGTTCCTCTTTAAATAGATTATATCACCAGGTCCAGCCACAAACAACTAACTATTATAACAAATAACGACCTTTTAGATTAAATATCCTTAGTAAACTCATTTTTCCTTTATAATTCAAGATATGCTCATCAAGGCATATACATATTATGTTTATATTGGTTTTATCTTACTATATTATTTTGTTTTCTCTTGCATAATAAAATAAATATTGCTGTGCCAATCCTGAAATATCACCATAATACTCTTCTGCAAAATTATTTATCTCCTTTAATGAAGCCTCCCTTTCAAAATATAAAACTTCAACAATTCTTTTTATCCAAACATCTGTTGGAAATATATTTTTCTTTATCCCTGAAAACAAGAGTATACAGTCAGCAACTTTAGGCCCTACACCCATTAATCTTTTTAAACTTTTTTGCGCATCTTTTGTTGAAAGTCTTACTAAATCCTCTTTTCTTAAAAAACCCTCATTTATTTTTTTTGCTGTATCTAGTATATAACTACTCCTATATCCTGCTTTACATAATTTAAAATCTTCTAATTTTGCATTTGAAAGTTTTTCTGTAGTTGGAAAAGTATAAAATACCTCTTCATCAAACATAATTTTTTCACCAAATTTTTTAGATATTTCATTTATTACTTTCATTATCATAGGAATCCTATTGTTTGCAGATATAATAAATGAAATAATCATTTCCCAAAAATCCTGATTTAAAATTCTGATCCCTTCACCATGTTTTAAAGCCTTTGCCATTATATCATCTTTTTTTAATTTACTTTTTATGTCTTCATAAGATGTTTCAAGATCAAAATACTCATACCAAATATTTTTAAAATCTTCAATATTTGAATTAAAAATTTTCAATTTATCATTCTCATGTTTAAGTTTAATAACTCTATCTTTTGCTATCAATGTATACGTATTATCTAAATTTTTTCTCCAACGAAATGCTTGACCACACTCAAATATATCTTTCAGATTAAATGATGATAAATTTTTTATTATTATATAATTATGTCTTTGTTCAACATCGTATCCATTAAAGTTCATGTAAAAATCCCCCATTTAAATATTTATTATATTTTACCCAATTTTATTTGATATAATTATAAAGAATTATTCATAATTGTAAACAATATATTAGACATAATCAAAAATTTCATAAGACAATTTTTTTCTGAAAAAATCGATGGTTTAACAAATTTTCAAAAAAAGTTGACTAGTTTATTTTTTGATTCTGCCTTAAATATCTATTTTATAATAATAATTAGATTAGGAAAACATAAAAAATAATATCATATTTTAAAATCTTAGAATAGCCCATATTAAGTTCATTAGCAAACAATGTAACTAATTGGAATAACCAGCTCATGTGATTTATTTTTTGGATGTCTCTTAATTAAAATAATCAAACTAAGGAGTTATTTTTATGAAAGAAAAAATTTATACAATTCCCGTAACAGAAGCATTTCAAGAAGATTGTGAATGTCCTATTTGCAATCTTGAAAAAAAATTGGAATCAGAATATATCGAATATACTTTAGGTCCATCTTTAATGGAACCTGATGGTCGTATAGAAACCAATGAAAAAGGTTTTTGTAAAAATCATTTTGAAATGCTTTTCAATCGTCAAGAAAATAAATTAGGACTAGGATTAATTATTGATACACACCTAAAAAAACAAATTGAAATATTAAAAAATTTGTTTGAAAAAAGCATTCCAAATATTGATAAAAACCTTAACACTAATATCATGCAAAATATTTCAAAAAAAATAACTTCTAAACAAACAGATGGTGATAAATCCATTGGAAAATTTATAAATTCATTAGAAACATTAGAAAAAAAATGTGCTATTTGTGATAAATTAGATAATACTATTAAAAGATATGTTGAAGTCATTATTTATTTATGGTCAAAAGAACCTGATTTCAAAAAAATATTTAAAAGTAAAAAAGGTTTTTGTTTAAGGCATTTTAAATCTCTTTTAGTATCAGCTCAAAAAGAACTTAATTTAAAAGAATCTGCTCAGTTTTCAAAAGAGTTAATTGAAATGGAGTTATCGAATCTAGATAGGATTCAAGATGAAGTACATTGGTTCACTAAAAAATTTGATTATAAAAACCAAAATGAACCCTGGAAAAATTCAAAAGATTCATTAAATAGAAGTATTCAAAAAATAGTTAGTTATTGTTATCTAAAATAGTTATTACCTAAAAAATAATATCAAATTCTTTTCGTCCAAAGTTCGCTTAAATCATAGGAATTCACACTCAAAAATTAGAGTTTATTTTTTGGATATCCCTAAGTCTATTCTTTTTAAAATCTTCTTCAAAATTTATTGGGGGAGATTTTAAGATTTATTATCCATAATCACTTTTTTACAACTCCAAGATTATTTTTGTAATTTTGATCTATTACTAATGTCTTTGCAGTTAACTTCATTACCTTGATATTTAAGGCAGTTAATTTTTCAACTTCATTTTTTATTCTATTCTTAACTTCATTTAATAATGGTCTAATTATATATCCATATATTAGTACTAAATCAATTTCTATATATATTCCATCAGGCTGATTTTCTGCTCTAAATCTTGAAATTCTATAAACACCATTTATATTAATAACAGCATGCTCAATTAATTGATAAATTGTATAATCAGATATTGTGTAATTTCCCAAATAACTGAAAGTAGGTCTTACAACTGATTTTTCTCCAATTAATTGATAACTACCTTTACCTTTCCTTTTAAATATTTGCAGTGGATCTAAAAAATACCCAGAAAAATCCTTCTTTATTTCAAATGTAGGAACAGGAATAACATGCTTCCCCTGTTCTTTTCTTGTAGATACTGCTTGTTTTATTTCATATTCACTTGCAACTTCATTTATATATATTTTTTCATCAACCTTTTTTAGTCCTAATCTTTTTGCTATTTTCTCAACCATCCCATCAGAAGTCCCAATGATTAAAATTCCTCTTGCTCTATTTTCATTAATAACTTTTTTTACTTCATTAGTATGTTTTTCGTCTGTGAATAAGGCTCTTTTTATAGAGGCAATTCTTGTTTTCTCTCTCTTTGCTGAACAACCTGCAACAATTCTATTTCCTTCAATAAGTAAACCGTCATCAATTATGTAATCAGCTTCTTTTTCTCTAGCTACCCAAGTTGCTCTATGACTTTTTCCGGTACCACTTGAACCAATAAAAGCATATACCTTCAATTTTTTTTCCCCCATACTCCTATTTTTACACTAAACTAATAAATATAATTTTAACATATATATTTAAATTTTTACATAGGGATATCCAAAAAACAAAGCTAAATCTCAAGTATGAATTCACATAATTTAAGATAAATTCAGACCTAAAAAATTCGATATTATTTTTTAGATTCTTCATAGAATTATAAAAAATAATATTGTCTTTTTTGAGTAGAAATACCATATTTATAGTAATTTATTCACTTAAAAATTTACATATAATTTAATTTTGCTTTATATTATTCCCATTTTATTGTGTAAGTTGCATTCCATTATATTGCTTTTTATTTAAATATATTTCCTTTAAAAAATTCAAATAAATTTTTTTATTAATTGATTTTTCTTATATTTACTAACACTTTAAAAATATATTAATTAGTTTTACTGGGTAATAGTTGTATTATAATTAATAATTGATATAATATCACTATAAAATCTTAAAAAACTAAATTGTTTAATGATTTTTAAATCAAATCTATAGTTTATTTGTTTTTTGGGGGTGATATAAAATAAAAATAATTATATCAAACATAAGCATTAGTAATAATGACAAGATTGTAATTCCCTAATTTTATTTAAATTTAATATATAAAATATATAGATAATTTACCCATAGAGATAATCGATCATATATTAAATAAAAACATATTCAATGTTTTTGATATAAATTTTAGGGGGATAAGAAATATGTTAAAAAAAACATTATCAACACTACTAGTACTATTGATGCTATCAGTAAGTACACTTATGGCAAATGCTTGTACTGAATTTAGTTCTAAATCAATAAAAAATAGTACATGTAACACACACACATCATTTAGCAGAGAAAATTCATGTGAGAAAAACTATAATTGTAGCAGTTCGCATAGTTTTGATTTTAATAATGCATCATGCTTTAATTTTGGAAATAAATTTAATTACTCAAAAGATTTTAAACTTTTTTTCAGCAAAAGTTATGGTATATCTAAATATTTTAAATGGGAAAAAAGTTGGAGCTCTATAGTTCAACAAAATTTAGAAATAAACAAAAGTTTTTCATTTAAGTTAGATTACTCATCATTAGATGTATATAAAAATTGTACAACATATGAAAATTACTTTGGATCAATAACTATAATCAAAAATAATATACAGTACAGTTGGGATCTAAAATCAAACACCTTGGTTATAGTCGATAAAAATAACACTTCAAATTGCATTAAATTAGATTTAAATAAATGTTCTTATAATGTTAACTCAACAGGTTTGGTTAACATTGATATGAGTAATTTAAATTCTGAAACTATTAATAATAATAATAATAATAATAATAATAAAGATTCTAGTGTTGAATGTAATGAAACCAATAAATCTGAAGATGAAACAACAAGTACTCCAGTTAAAGATGAAACTCCTGTAAAAACAACTGCATCAACTTCTGACACAGATGAGAGTACCATTGTTCAAACTGAAGAACCTGTTGAAACTTCAACACCAGTAAATACTGATGATGAAACTCTTCCAAAAACAGGAGAAGGTAGTTCATTAACATTTATTTTGTCAGGTTTATTGTTAGTAATAGCAGGAATGTTAGTATATATAAAAAAAAGAGTTAGTTTAAATAATAAATAGTAAAATTTTAAACCAAAAGAAAAAGAGAGTCAGTTGACTCTCTTTTTCTTTTGGACAATTTTTCTGTTGTAATTTAATTATTTTCTCTGTTGTATCTCATTTAATTTATCTTTTGTAATGTAACTTTATTTTTTCATTAGTAAAATCAAATCCTCAATAAAAGAGAACTGTTTAACTTTTTATAATCTATAATTATTACTCAAAATCTAACTACATTTAATATTTTATCATTGTTTTGTAATATGTCAATATAAAATAAGAAAATAATGTGGTAATTTTGATTTATTTATATATTAAAGTAGTATTTTGGCATTTTACATGTATTTTGTCCTATTATATCCCTTTATTTTTCCATTCTAGGCAAAATGCTGCCTATATCAAT
>JBDMZA010000632.1:0-9820 GCA_039770155.1 Clostridiales bacterium | reverse complement strand
TCAAAAATTTCATAAGACAATTTTTTTCTGAAAATATCGATGGTTTAACGAATTTTCAAAAAAAGTTGACTAGTTTATTTTTTGATTCTGCCTTAAGATGTAATGGATAAACATATCAAGGAGGTATTTATGAAATTAGCACTCGTCTATACAAGTACAACACCTGAACTTATTGACTTAGTGGAATCCGAAGTTAAAAAACAATGTGGTGAAAACGTCGAATTGCTTTCATACCAAGACCCTCACATTCTTTACGAAGCTAGAAAGAACGGTTATGTCACTGCACAAGCAGCCAACCGTTTAGTTCAACTTTTCTGTAACGCCATCAAAGATGGTGCTGAAGCTATCTTGAATAATTGCTCTTCTGTGGGTGAAGTCGCTGACAGCGTTCAAGATTATGCCCGTTACGTCGGTGTTCCAATTGTGCGCATTGATGAAGATATGTGCAAAAATGCTGTCCGTATCGGTTCAAACATCGGCGTCATGGCAACACTGTCGACAACCCTGGAGCCTACAAAAAAAACACTATTAAGAGTAGCCAGAGAACTCGGCAAACAAATTACATTGGTAGATGGACTCATTGACGGAGCTTTCGGGCTAAATCAGGACGAATTCAAGGCCCTTATGCTAAAAAAAGGTGAAGAACTTTACAAGAATGTTGATGTCCTTCTTTTCTGCCAAGGCTCCATGGCATATTGCGAAGAACTTCTCCACAATACCTACAAGATTCCGGTACTTTCCAGTCCACGATACGGGGCTATTGCACTGAGAAAAGCACTGGAAGATAAAGGTCTTTTAAAAGAAAGGAGCATATGATGTTAACGAATACGACTCAATCCAATTATGCTAATGCCTCTCCTCTATCTTGGGATGCTGTAAATTGGACAAATGGTTTTTGGGCTGATGTGTTCTATTCTTGTGCTACAAAAACGGTCCCTCACCTTCAAATCATGTTTGAAAACAATAACATTAGCCATGTCCTTGAAAATTTTCGTATTTGCGCCCACGAATCCGATGGAAAACATGAAGGCACAGTATTTGGCGATGGTGATTTCTATAAATGGATGGAAGCAGCTATGTATAGTGCTTACAAAACCAACAACAATAATCTGAAAGCACAAATCGACTATTACATTGACCTAATCGGTCGGGCACAACTACCAGATGGCTATATCTCGACGAAACAAATCATTGGCGAACGTCAGCAAAATGGAATTGACCGTCTTGGTGACATCAATGATTTCGAGGTCTATAACTTCGGTCATTTATTTACAGCAGCTTGTATTCATAAAAGGATAACCGGAAAAGATTCCTTCATCAGCATTGCTGATAAGGCTGCCAATTATTTGAAAAATCTTTACGAAGAAGCCGCCAAGACAAAAGATGTTCAAACAGCTGTATGCCCATCCCATTATATGGGGCTCATTGAAATGTATCGTACTACTAGCAATAAGGATTATCTGACAACAGCCTCATTGGCAATTGAGCTTCGCGACTACGTCAAAGACGGTACTGATGACAATCAGGACCGTCTTCCATTAAAAAAACATGACACTATATTGGGGCATGCTGTACGCGCAAACTACCTATATGCAGGCTTATCAGACCTATATTGCGAAAAAGGCGACACTTCTTATCGACAAGTCCTAGAAAAAGTTTGGAATAATCTTGTCACTGAGAAGCTCTATATTACAGGCGGTTGTGGTGCTCTATACAATAGTGCCTCTCCCTATGGCAATTTTTTCATTGACCAAAAGGTCCATCAAGCTTATGGATACTCCTATCAGTTACCCAATGTAACTGCCTATAACGAAACCTGTGCTTCCATTGGTAGTATCATGTGGTCCTATCGCATGTTCCAATTTGACCAAAAAGCCAAATACTTCGACCTGATTGAGCGAACCATGTTAAATGTCAATTTGGCAGCAATCAGTTTTGATGGCACCAAATACTTCTATGAGAATATGCTTCGCCGTACAAAAGACCTGCCCTATAAATTAATCTGGCCATTAGAGCGGGTAGAATATATCCTAAGCTATTGTTGTCCACCAAATCTTGCACGGTCTCTTGCCCAATCAAGTGAGTATGCGTATATGCAGTCCGATGATACACTTTGGTGCGGTATATATGGTGCTAATACTGCTGACATTCACCTCAAGTCCAATATTAGGTTCCATATGGATCAGACTACAGACTATCCATATGATGGAACAATAATCTTCAAACTAAGCGACATACAAGGCGACACACCCTTCCATTTGAATATCCGCATTCCGGAATGGGTGACATCCGGCTACATAAATTATGATAACCAGCATCTGGATATTACATCTGAGCAAGCCTCTTCCTATCATACAATCACCCTCAGCAATGTCACATCAGCGCAGATTTTAGTTCAGTTCGATATGCCTGTCCGTTATACTGTAGCCCATCCATATGTGGAAGAAACGATAAATCAGGCCGCCATTGAGAGAGGACCACTTGTCTATTGTATCGAATCAATGGATACGGAAAAAGAAACGATTGAAGACTTATTAATTGATCTGCACGCTGAATTCAAGCCAACACCTTACACAATTCATGATAAAACAGTTCTTGCTCTGGAGAGTGAACTCTATCACATTGACAAGCGGACAACTCCAAATGGTCTCTATCGTCAATTACAAATAGATGGACTGTCAAAAACACCAGTACGTCTTATTCCTTATTTTGCATGGGACAACCGAGGCTTCGGCGAAATGAAGATCTGGTTGCCCATCGCTTATCGGTAATAAGGAATTTCATGAAACTATTTTCATTCTCAGAAAAATATTTTAAAAAAATCCATTGCTAAAGAAATTATTAAACTCATTACTGATGCTATTATCGCCGGGGAACTTTCTCCTGGCGATCAATGGTCAACTGATTATGTTAACAGTATATATCCAGGTCTATACAATAATTTCAACTATACCTTCCTCACCATTAACTCTTACTTTTTGTCCATCCTTTAAAATTTCTTTTGCTCTAGGAATTCCTACAACAGCAGGAATTCCATATTCTCTGGCAACAATTCCTCCATGACTCATAGGACCTCCATATTCCATTATTAAAGCTCCCGCTGTTGCAAATAATGGTGTCCATGATGGGTTTGTACTTTCTGTTACCATTATTTCATCTTTTTTTAAACAATTATTTTGAGGATCATTAACTATCTTAATGAATCCTTCAAATACTCCTGGGGATAATGACATACCTTTTAAAACATTTGCTCCTTTATCAATACTACTTGCATAATAGTAAGTTACCCCATTATTTAAAACTAGTCTTGGTATTGATGTTCTTAACATTTCTTTATTATAAATGTCTTTATTCATAGTAATAATATTTTTTAAGTCAATTTCTTTTCCATTAACGAAGTTTGAAATATCTCTTGTATGTAAATAAAAAATATCCTTACTATTTTCTATTAAAGCATTTTTAACAAATTCCTCACCAATAGAAATTAATGCTTTTCTACCTAGTTCCAAAAACCTTACTATATCAGACTTTGGAAATTCTCTCATTCCTGCCGCAATTCTATAATTTATCATTAATTTTTTTACTTTTTCAGCTTTATTTTTTCCTTTTACCTTACATAATTCATTATAAATATTGTCTATAAAAGATTCTGCCTCATCTCTTTTTTTATAATAATCATTCATATTTCTTATATAAGTCCTATCAATTATGAAACTCTTTGTTAGATCTATTAAATATGAAGGGTCTTCATTCCATCTATTTGTACCAATATCTAATTCAATGTTTCCTCTATGACCATAAATTTTTAAAATTTCTTTAAACATTTTATCATCAGTTGATGGTTTTAAATTATTATCATCACAATACTTTGCATATTGATTTAATTTCAACATCATATTTTGTGTAAAACATTTTGGTAATGATTGAACTAATACTTCTGGTCTATATTTTTTCCCAAAATATTTTTTCAATATTTTTTCAATTTTATTATAATTACTAACTTCTAAGCAATACATTGCCTGTTGCTGTGATAACTTAAAAGCTTCAATTAAACTTTTATTTGCAAAGTCTACTTTCTCTTCTACACTTAAAGAATCATCATATTTTTCCAATTGAGTATTATAACATTTATTACCCAGTTCAATAATTTCATCATACCTTTTTTCATTTGGTATTTTTATTATTTTAAATGCCTTTACAGCCATTATAATAGAATAACTAAAAATACCAAGTGGCAACCTAAATCTAATTCCCTGTTTTCTAAATCTTTTACCATTATCTTTTATAGCTTTAAGCATAACTTCCTTCAATGGTAAATCATTTCCTGAAAATGAGTTTGCAAATTGTTTTGCTGCAAAATTAGACGACATAATATACGTCATATCGACATATATTCTATTTGCAGCATATTTTACAAAACTATTTGTTAATGGTTTTCTTTTTCTGGTCATAACATTTATTATTGTTGGAAACATATTGCTCATAATATCAAAACCCATTGGTGTAAATGGTTCTTTTGTTCCCAATAAAACTGTACTTGCAGACATGTATAAACGAAGTTTTCCATCATGTTCAAGATTATCAACTGGAAACAAAGTTGTAATATCTCTTGATTGTAGTATGCACAATTTATTATCTTTATTAAAAGCAAACTCAATATCTTGAGGTTTATTAAATAAACTTTCTATTTTCTTAGCTTCATTTATCAATAACACTAACTGTTCTGTATTTAAGCTTTCACATTTTGACTTATTTGAATCCAATTTTTCCTTTTTAATACCAATAGTATTTTCTACAAATTTAAATTCTTTACTATTTATTTTTTTGTCCAATATCTCATTTGAATTTTTATTTACTATATATTGATCTGGATTCACATCCCCACTAACAATTGACTCACCAAAACCAAATGATGAATTTACAACAACTTCATCCCTATTTCCTGTTAAAGGATTAGCAGAAAAAACAACACCTGCAACATTAGCATTTACAAGTTCTTGTACAATTACACAATGTGAAAAGTTTATTTTTATAGTGTTTTTAAATCGATATTCAATAGCTCTCTCATTCCACAGGGATTGCCAACACATTAAAATTGTTTCGATTAAATTTGATTTATCAATATTCAGATAACTCGTATACTGTCCTGCAAAACTAAATTCTGGCAAATCCTCAATAGTTGAACTACTTCTTACTGCTACTTTATTTTCTAACTTATTAAATTCTTTAATTATTAATTCTTTTAATTCTTTATCAAAACTTTCTTTACTAAATAGCCTTTTTATTTTATCTGACTTAATTTTTGTAGATACATCACTTAATAAAATTTTATCCATTTCTTTTTTTATTCCAGTGTTTTTTATATATGCATCATAAGATGTTGATAGTATAATAAATCCATTTGGAACATTTAGATTTTTATTATATAACTTTGATAAATTTATCCCTTTTCCACCAACCAGTTCAAATTCATCTGATTTAATATCTTTAAACCATTTAATCATATTATCTCCCCCATCATACAATGTAAGAAAATTTAAATACCTAATTGTTTTTCTGATAAACTCTAAAAGTACTTAAATTTATCAATCAAAAACAGGTATTTAATTTTAACCTATTCCTTATTGGCTTCTAATTATTTTTCTTACCAAAAGTCAGTTTTAAGTTACTAATATATTCCTTTCCAAAGCTAACCAAATCTATTTTTTCATTTTTTAAATTTAATAGATGATTAATCAAATCCTGATTAAATCTGACTAAATTATAAAAATTCTCTTCCTTTGCCTCTTCTTCATACAACAGATTTCTAGCTACTCTATGGAATTCAAGAACTTCACGTCCCCATAAAGAAGCAATTTCTTTTGGATTTTTTGTATAACAATCTCCACTCTTATTTCCTTCTGTTATTAACTTATAATAAAATAATTTAACCTCTTCTTGAAATGCATCTGCCATTTTTTTAAATAGAATATGATTTCCATCAAAATTATAAATATTAGATATTTCACTCCAATTTATCACATTATCTTTTTTCATTTCTGCTACTTTATGATATGGCAATATAAATTTTTCAATGAACTTAATTTTTTTGTTTTCGAGCAATTCAATGTGATACAACTTTATCTTCTCAATATGTGAAAATGTTATTTTTTCGATTATTTCTTCTTTTGACCTAAAATGATGGTAAAATCCACCCTTTGATGTTCCTACTTCTTCAATAATTTCTGCAATTGTCGTTTTTTCATAACCTTTTTTTGCAAATAGTTTATAAGCTACTTTTATAATTTTATTTTTAAGTTCTATTTTTTCCACCTCCAAAAACCGACGGTTGGTCTGTTATGTATATTATACTTCATAATTGATTTAAAATCAATAATTATACAAATTTATTTATACATTGAAAAGTGTATTTGATGAAATTATTCCAAAATCAATAAAAGAATTAACAGAAGATGGTATTAATCACAAAACTCTAGAAAAAAATCAAGGTGCCAATAACATTGTTTTGCTCATCGAGTATTATCAACAGCTATACAAATGTTGCATTTTTAATTCACTCTTTAAATTACAAGAAATTTCAGTTATTGGTAATCTAACCTCATCACTTATAATCATATCATTTTCTTTTAATAAATATTTAACAGGAGCTGGATTAGGTTCTTCAAATAATTTAGGAATAATTTTGCTAATATTCTTCCATATTCTTAATGCTTCAAAATAATTATTAGCTTTTATATTTTTAAAAACACATAAATAATCCTCTGTATTCATATGCGCTGCAGCTAAAATTCCACCATCTCCACCACTTGCACACAATGGATAAAATAAATAGTCTTCACCTGTTAAAACTGAAAATTTTTCTGGTTTATTCAATATAAGTTCTAAACTTTGATTAATGTTCCCACAACTATCTTTAACTCCAATTATATTATTTAATTCTGCCAATCTTCTAATAGTATTATTTTCAAGATTAACACCTGTTCGATATGGAATATTATAAATAATAATCTTTAGTTCGGTTGATTCTGAAATTTTGACAAAATGATCATATAATCCTTTTTGACTAGGTCTATTATAATATGGACAAACTGATAATATTCCTAATATATTGTATTTTGAAAGATTTTCAATTGTTTTAATTAGTCTATTTGTAAAATTAGACCCCATTCCAACAAATACTGGTACTCTTCCATTTACAAATTCAACAGTCTTTTCAATCAATTCAAAAACTTCGTATTCACAAAGAGTTGGACATTCCCCTGTTGTTCCATTTGGTATTATCCCTGATATTCCTTTATTGATATAATAATCTATTAACTTTTTGTAGGATTTAAAATCAAGTTTTCCATTGTTAAATGGTGTTATTATAGGCAAATATACTCCTTCTAGTTTCATAGCAATCACTCCAATTTATATTTTCTATTAGAACAAATTAATTTTTTCTGCCAATTATTTAATCTTGTATAAATACAATATAACAATTCTAAAACATTATCCAATATCAATAACTAATAATGGTTATTAGAATTTCTGATATTAAATTAACATGTTAGGATAACAAAAAATATACAAATGCGATATAATCAATGTGAAGTTAATTTTTAACTGTTAATACAATCAAAATAGGAGTACTTGTAAATTATGGAACTATATCAAATCGAAACTTTTATTACTGTTGCTGATGAGAAAAATCTAACCAGAGCCTCTAAAAAACTTCATATTAGCCAACCATCAGTTAGTGCACACATAAAATTATTAGAAGATGAATTGAATATTAAACTCTTTAGCAGAAATTCTTCTGGAATGCTTATCACATCAGATGGTGAAAAATTATATATAAGTGCCGTAAGAATAATAAACGCAGTTTCAGAGTTCAAATCTCTTGCATTAAAGTTAAACCATATTATAGAAGGCAACTTTACTATTGGTACAAATACAGACACAAGTCTTTTGCTTTTAAATGATATAATTGAAAGTTCTAAAACTAATTATCCAAATTTAACATATAGTTTTATTCAGGGTACAACTAGTATCCTAATTAAAAAAGTATTAAATAATGAGGTTAACTTTAGTTTTATATTTAATGATGTAAAAAATGATAAGCTTCAAATAACAAAACTTCATACATTTGATATTTTTTTAATAGGTAATAATAAATTAAAATCTAAATTAAAACTTGATAATATCGTTGAATTATCTAATTTTCCTTGGATTTTACCCCCACAAGACTGTCCTGTTTATAACATTTTAAATACAATTCTTAAAAGATATAATATTAGAATTAAGAATTTTACTATTGCTGATAATGAAGAAACCTTAAAGAATTTAGTAAAATCAGGTTTAGGAATATCAATTCTCCCTGAATGGAAAACATTTGTTCATAACAATGATTTTTCTATATTAAAATTAAACAATTTTTCTATAGATTTAAATTTAATATATTTAAAAAATAATGAAAATCAAATATTGTATAAAACAGTTTTACATATAATAAAAAGCATCTGGACATTATAATAAATATAAAATACTTATATATTATCCTAAAATTCAGTTATAACCTGAATAATTAGTAAATTCCAATTTCATAAATTGAGACTACAATGAAGGACAGTTATGTTCTAATTATGCCAAAATAGAAGTACTTAATTTCAACTTCAGATCACTTGAATCAGATGATTATCAATTCGAGAATTTAAGTCTATTTTTTTACTAAATTCTTGCATTTTGCACTATCTTATCACAATAATTATCATTTTCTTCTAGTATCATTATTTTTTGCCAAATTTTTCTTGATAATCCCGTTGTTAAAACTTCCAAATCATTTACAGAATCATTTGCAGTTGGATCATCAAATTTTTGTATATAAAGAAATCCTACTTTACTGGTAAGTGATAACATTTCTGAACAATAATTCAGATATCTTTTTAATTCATGTCTTGATAAGTCTCTCTTTGGCGAGTTATCGGTTGGATAATATAACTTACTTTCTATAATTGGATCTTTGGTTAATTGGTGAGCATCAATTATATGAGAAATTGATCTTAATTCATTGATTGCTCTTATAACTCTTCTTCTTTTTCTTCTAGTATCAAAAGTATACAATGAAAATGTTCCCGCAGCTATAATAACTAACTCATTAACAGTTGATTCTGTTACCTGGACAACATCTAAAAGATCCAGAGCATCAACGTGTATATTTAGTTGACATATTGAATAAATAAATATACTGCTAATAATTACTAAAATTATTGAAATTCCTATTCTAACAAAATAGTTTGGACTTTCAATCCATCTAATTGTTTCAGCTGCTTCTTTTGATATTTCAACTATATCATTTGATACTTTATACAAACTGGAAGTTGGAAATCTCTCTTTAATTCTTTTACTTAATTTCACAAGTGTATTATGAATTTTTTCTTCTGACAAAAGTTGTTCATTAATAATCAAATTCTCAAACCTTTCATCTAATAAATAACTAAGGAATAGGCTAAAATATATACTAATAGCCAAAAATCTTAGGAATAGCTAAAAATTAAATTGCTATATATCCCCATTAAATTCTATACTATTTTGATAATGATTTCATCTGATTTTAATTTTTGTAATATTTTTGTTTTATGTCAAATGAGTTAAAAGAAGTTTTTCAGATTGAAGCTTTAAACATGTTAAAGAAAAAAGCCTTGATTTCTAACTTCATAATACAAAAGATATCAAACTGGGAACATAGGAGAACCTAAAAAATAATACCAAATTCTTTTCGTCTGAAGTTCGCTTAAATCATGCGAATTCATACTCGAGAATTTAAGTTTATTTTTTGGAT
>JBDMZA010000631.1:0-6327 GCA_039770155.1 Clostridiales bacterium | reverse complement strand
GTCGAAGATGACAAAATTTTAAATAATGGTTTGGAGTTTGCCTTTAAAAAAGAATTATATACTGTTAAATCAGCTTATACTGGTAATGAAGCAATTGATTATTTAAAGTTTTTACCTGACATAATTATTCTTGATATAAATCTTCCAGATACGGATGGAATAGAACTTTTTAAGATAATTAAAAAAATAACAGATGTTCCTATAGTATTTTTAACGGCAAGAGATACTGAATTTGATATATTAAAAGGTTTAAAAGCTGGGTCTGATGATTATATTACTAAGCCGTTTTCTCTTCCGATATTGTTAGAAAAAATCAAATTAATTTTAAAAAAATCAAATTATAATAAGAAAAACCTATATTTTAATGATGATATTATATTTAATTGGGATACACTTGAGTTAATAAAAGATTCAAAACTTATTAAGTTAACTTCAAAAGAATTAAAACTTATAGAAGTTTTTTTTAGAAATAAAGGTATAGTTTTAACAAAATTAAAATTATTAGAATTAGTTTGGGATAGAAATAAAGAGTTTGTTGATGAAAACACGTTAAGTGTTAGTATTAGCAGATTAAGATCTAAAATAGAAACTAATCCATCAAAACCAAAGCATTTAAAAACAATATTTGGAATTGGATATAAATGGGAGTAATTTGATGAAGATTTTAAATAATGAAAGAGTAATTATAAATATTTTTTTAAGTTTAATTATATTTATTTGCTTAAGCATTAGTTTTATTGTCACAATTAATTGTAGTTTTGAAATTAGGATTATAGTATATTTCTTATTATTTATGATATGTGTTACTTCATTTTTATTTGTTAAAATCATATTTTTTATAATAAATAGCACATTGGAAGTTTTAAGTGATTATATACAATCTTTAATTGAAGGAAATTATATTTCAAAAAATGTTAATAAAAAATTTGAACTTGATAAAGATACCTTATTAGGGAAAATAAATAATCAAATATTAAAATTACAGGATATTGTAAATCATGAAAGAGAATTATTAACAGATGATAAAAATAGGATAAATTCGTTAATATCAGATATTTCTCATCAATTAAAAGTACCAACTGCAAATATCATTTTGTATAATACATTTTTAATAGATAAAAAACTAAATAATTTAGAAAGAGAAAATATTATTAATAATTTAAATAGTCAACTTAAAAAGTTAGAATTTTTGATTGATTCTTTAGTTAAGCTTTCAAGATTAGAAATAGGATATATTAAGTTAAAACAAGAAAGACTGCCTATTTTACAGACAGTTTTACAAGCAATTGGAGAAATTAATAATAAAGCGACTGGAAAAAATATTATTATAAAACTAAAAAATGATACAGATATAGATGTTTATCATGATAAAGTATGGACTGAAGAAGCGATTTTTAATTTTTTAGATAATGCTGTTAAATATAGTAAAGAAAACTCTGAAATTGTCATTGAAATAATTAAATATAATTTATTTTGCAGAATAGATATTAAAGACTTTGGGTGTGGAATTACTGAAGATGATTATACAAATATTTTTAAAAGATTTTATAGGGGAAAAAATTCAAATGATGTTGAGGGTGCGGGACTTGGTCTTTATTTAACAAGAAAAATTATTTCAGAACAAGGAGGATATATTAAAGTTAAATCAATTTATAAAAAGGAAACCCTATTCTCGGTTTTTTTACTTATAAATAAGATTTAAAAATTAATTTAATTTATGATGTAAATTGTAGGAAGTTTGCAAGATTTTTTTGATAATATTTATAATCTAAACAATAATATCAAGGAGATTATAATTTATGAATATTATTTTAAAATCTTTAAATTTAAAAAAATATTATAAAACTAAAGAAAATATAGTAAAAGCAGTTGATGGAATAAACTTAGATATTGAAAAAGGTGAATTTGTTTCGATAGTTGGAACATCTGGAAGCGGTAAAAGTACCTTACTTCATATGTTAGGTGGTCTTGATATACCAAGTGAAGGGAAAGTTTTTGTAAAAGATAAGGATTTATCAACTTTGAATGAAGAAGAACTTACTATATTTAGAAGAAGAAACATAGGGTTTATTTTTCAGAATTACAATCTAATTCAAATTATGGATGCATATAATAATATAGTTTTACCTATTCGATTGGACGGGATAAAGATTGATGATAAATACATTAATAAAATTATTAATGTACTAGGAATAGAAGGCAAGCTAAATGTTATGCCAAATAAACTTTCAGGAGGAGAACAACAAAGAGTTTCAATAGCAAGAGCATTAGCTATAAAACCTTCAATAATACTTGCAGATGAACCAACTGGTAATTTGGATAGTAAAACAAGTCAAGAAGTACTGGGATTAATAAAAATCACAAGTCAAAAATTTCATCAAACAGTTGTTATGATAACACACAATGAAGAAATAGCACAATTAGCAGACAGAAGTGTTCATATTGAAGATGGAATTATTATGAGGGGGTGATTTTTGATGTATAAAAACAATACTGATAATGTTATTAAAGAATTGGCTAAGAGTCATTTATTTCAAAATAAATCAAGGTTAATAGTTACTATTATAGCAATTTCTCTTAATGCATTACTTATAACATCTATATCAACGATTGGTTTTAATATGCTGCAAGCTGAAAAACTATTTAATCAACAACTTTTGGGAACAAAGGCACATTGTGAAATCTATATAAAGAATGAAGAAGAAAGTAAAAAGATAAAAGAGAATAAATTATTGAAAGAATATGGTGAATACAAGAATATTGGAGAAGTAAAGAATCTTTTAAATGAGGATTTAGATAGAAGAATTACAACTTTAACATTTATGGATGATATTGTTATAAAAAATAAATTTTATAACGATTCTTTAGTAGGTAAGTTACCAAAAAAGAATAATGAAATTCTTATTGACAATTTAGTTTTTGATTCGATTGGTAAAAAGTTTAAAATTGGGGATAATATAAAGATTCAATACAGCGATATAAACAATAAATTACTTGAAAAAGAATTTAAAGTTACTGGATATTATACTGGAAATAGAGTTGAAAACTATAGTGATTTTATTGTATCTAAAAAATTTTTCGAAAATAAATTGGAGGAATTTGTAGTAGAACTTACTTTGAAAAATAGTTTCCATATAGAAAATAATGTTAAAAAAATTTTAAATGAGAGTGGATTAGATAATAAAAATAATAGGTATACTATACATAATTCAAATGATATCCTTCTAAGAGAATCGCTCGAAGTAGTGTTAGCAACGCTTTTATTAGTTATTGTCATAGTAATTAACGGGTATTTAATAATTTATAATATATTTTATATATCGATAATTAGAGAAACAAGATTTTATGGTTTAATAAAAACAATTGGAATAACATCAAAACAAATTAGAAAAATGATTTTTTATGAAAGCATGATTTTATCATTTATAGGTATTTCAATTGGGTTATTTTCAGGATTAGGATTTGGCTATTTATTATTTAAAAACGTATACAGTGTAAATGATTATAATTTAGAGTATTTTAATTTTTCAATAAATTCATTGATGATAATAGTTGCTGTTATATTTTCTTTGTTAACAGTTTTGATATCAACTTATAAACCTTTAAAAATAGCCTCAAAAGTTTCGGCAATAGAAGCAGCTAAATATACTGGTAATTATAAAAAAATTCCTAAAAAAACATCTGACAAATATGGCTGTAAAATATGGTATATGGCTTATAGTAATATTAAAAGTAATAAAATAAAATCAATTCTTGTTGTTGTATCTTTATCACTTAGTATAATTATGGTAAATATAGTATATTCATTGACAAAATCTTTTGATATTGATGAATATGTCTCTAGCAAAATGATTTCAGATTATTCAATTGGTGATAGTTCATACTATAATCACCAATATGATGAAAATTCAAAAAATTCACTGACGGAAAAATTATGTGATGAATTTAAAAGTATGGATGGGGTAAAGGATTTTAGTAAAGTATATAATTTTTTATACTATGGCAATGGATATGAAGATTTGCGGAATAGATTGTATGAAGGATATAAAAGAACACTAAAAGAAGAGAATATAACTTACGATATTAATAAATCAGAATTTGAAAAAATATATATTCAAGTATATGGAATAGATAATTTTGCTTATAATTATTTATTGGATAATGATGGAGATTCCGAGGATTTAAAGGGTTTATTTAATACTGGTAAATATGTTATAGCAGAAAAAAATAGTTTTGCTGGCAAAATATTAAAAAAAGATGAAATTATTAAATTGGAATATCCAAATAAAAAAATAAAAAACTATAAAGTTTTATATACAACGGATAATGTTCCAAGAAGTTTAACAAGATCATTTTTTAGTATATCATCTTTAAGTTTATATTTGCCAAAAGATGAATTTTTGATAAATAATGAAAACGCTAATGTTATGACTGCCCTGTTTAATGTTGAAAAAAGCAAGAATAAATATATTGAAAAATTTTTAGAAAGTAAAGTAAGGGAAATTTATAATTTTGATTATAAGTCTGCAAATTTATATAAAAAGGAATTTAGCAATTTTAAAAATGTTACTATGATTCTCGGATATTCTTTAAGTTTTATTATTGGATTAATCGGTATACTAAATTTTATTAATCTTATTTGCACAAATATTTTTTCAAGAAAATATGAGCTGTCAATTATGCAGAGTATAGGCATGACAAAAAAACAATTGAAAAAAATGCTCTCTTTAGAGGGAATTTATCATAGTATAATTGTAACTTTTTTTGTAATTACACTTGGAAGACTAATCTCTTACGTAGTTATGAAAATTTTTGAAAGTAATATAGATTTTACATTTTTCTCGAAATTGCCAATTTTAGGAATGTTATTACTACTATTTTTATTTTCGAGTTTTTTACCTAAGTTGATTTATAAAACTGTTGAAAAAGAAAATTTAATAGAAAGGATAAAATATATTGATTAAATATGTAATAATTATGTATTTTAACGTTTTTAGATAAAAATAAACATTGGAGGAACTTTATGAGTTACGTAATAATAGTTAATTTTTTAAATAAATATTTGATATTTATGAAATTAGATAGAAGATACATATTTATGAAAAAGAATTTTATTTGAATTTTAAACATGCCTAAATACGTATTTTTAGTTGGAATGGCACCATTATATGTAAAAAAAAATTAGGTATTTACAAAAGACTATTATTATATTATACTTTAAAAAGTAAAATAATGTCGAAAAAGCTAACTAGGAGGAATTATATGGTTGAAAATAATATTGATTACAAAAATATACCAGAGGGTGAAATTAACCTCACGTCTGAAGAAACATACAAGCAATCTAACCTAATATTGGGTATAATTGCAGGAATTATTGGGGCGAGTATTGGCGCAATATTATGGGCTATAATAACTATTTCAACAGGATCGCAAATTGGATTTATGGCAATTGGTGTTGGACTTTTAGTTGGCGTACTAATTAGGAAAGTAGGTAAAGGATATAGTGGAATCTATGGTTTGATTGGGGCAGTATTAGCACTTGGTGGTTGTATTATAGGAAATATATTATCAATATATGGATTTGTTGCGAAAGAAGAATCAATGAGTATGATTCAGGTGCTATCAGAAGTGAATTTGAGTATGGTTATTAGTTTTTTAATTGACAATATAAATATATATGACTTTCTTTTCTATGGGCTTGCTATGTATCAAAGTTTTAAAATTTCAATTAATAGTTATTAAATGTAATTAATTTATTAACAAAATTTGGTGTTATTTGATAATTATGATACTATTGTAAAAGTTAAAGTCTATGAATTTAGCAATATCAAAAGTTTGATCAAAGGAGCAAAAAAACATTATGAAAAAAACTAATTGGTATGTAATAACTGGTGCTCCATCATCAGGTAAAACTAAATTGATCGAACATTTATCGTTTTTAAATTATAATACAATACCTGAAGCGGCAAGGATTTATATTGATCAGAAGTTGAGTGAAGGTAATACAATTAAAAATTTAAGAGAAGATGAAGGAAAATTTCAGAAAAAAGTTCTTCAAATGAAAATTGATGTTGAAAAAAAAGTTAATCCTGATGTATTAACTTTTTTTGATAGAGGAATTCTTGATAGTATAGCCTATTATTCAATTTTAGGGTTAGATTTAAAGTCAGTTATAAGTGCTAATAAAATGATATATAAAGGTATTTTCTTTCTAGAATCTTTAGATACCTATGATATAACTGATACTGCAAGGGTAGAGAACTTAAAAACGGCTGAAAAATTAGAAAAATTGTTAGAACAATCATATACTGATTATGGATATAAAGT
>JBDMZA010000630.1:0-4258 GCA_039770155.1 Clostridiales bacterium | reverse complement strand
AATTAAATATCACAATAGAAAACAATGGAATTACAACAATTATTGATAGCCATCCTACCAAATAAGAATTACATTTTAAATCATACTCTGCTTATATAATAAAATGTACAACAACAAGCATTCCTGCTAAAAAACTTAAAGTTTGTCTTATAGACAAATTTAAAAATATTTTTTCTTTATAATCTTTTATTTCCTTTGGAATTTTAACTTCAATCATAAAAACCTCCTGTCTAATTAGAAGTATTAAATAAATAATTCTAACTAATTTAATTATTAAAATTAAGTATTACAAACATTAATAATCATAAATACTGTATAAATAATTTTATTAATTCATAGCAATATTACTAAAATCACCATTATGGATTTTTCATTCAATATTAACTGAGTGTAATCAAAGACTAATAACTATGATACAATATAGAACATTTCTTAAATTAATATTATTTTATTTTCTTATAATTAATTATTATATCTATAATTACTTAAAAATTTATATCTATTTAAACAAAAGTATCCCATAATGTGGACATGGTAACTACTAGAATTCCAGCTGCAATAATTTTTAATGCCTGTCCTTTCATTTCTGGATTATCTGATGACATTGCCCAAGCTATTTGTATTCCACCAATAAATATTGCAACGGCCCCAATTTTTTGAAATACACTCGCAATTGTCCCTGCAATCTTTTCAATCTCTTCAGTTCCATCAGTTCCCTCAGTTCCATCAGTATCTTCTACCGCAAAAACATTTACTCCCATAATGACTAATATTGAAATTACAATTAATAAACTCATTAGAAATTTTTTTCTTCTTAACATTTTTTTCATTATTACTATCTCCCCTAAATATTATTTTTCATTATATTCTAAATCACATTATATAAGATTTTAAATCAAATCAGAAGATTTTTCTAGTTCTTCAAAAATATCTATATTTTTTGAAAAATCTAATTCTTCTTCATCTTTAATTACTTCCTTATAATCTGCTTTATCACTCAAATTTTTATAATAATTTTTTTTCTCTGTTTTAAATTTATCTAAATAAATTGGCTTTAAGGCTCTAATTATAACAACTTGCTTTTCATCACCTATAACCCTCAATTCATCTGGTGTTAGTAAATCTCTTTGAATATTATTTACTGATTCACTTCTACCTCCTTTACTTCCAAAATTCATACTTCTGTTATTTTGTTGTACAGTTGTTTTACCAAGTATTTTACTTAAATATTCTCTTGTTTCGTTTGCAGGACTTCCCAGATAAATTATTGTATCACAACAACCAATAATTGTTTCCCAGTTATCCTTGTATTTAGTTTTCAATTGTGTAATTTCTTGTAGTATTATTGTTGAACTTATATTTCTACTTCTTATTGTCGAAAGAAATGTATCAAAATATGGAATAAATCCAATATTTATAAATTCATCCATCAAAACCCTGCAATGATTATCTAAAGATCCACCTTTTTCAAAATCAGCTTTATATATTAGAAACTGAAATAATTGACTAAAAAACATTGCAGAGATAACATCAAATGTTCTATGTGAATCAGAAATCATAATATACAATGCAATCTTCTCATCTTTATTAGCAAATAAATCTAATTCCATCTCATCTTCTCTTGTTAATGATTCTACGTCCTTACTAATAAATATTGAAAATCTAACTGCCAAACCAATCATTATAGAAGTTGAAGTCTGACCTCCTGATAATTTAAATATTTTATAACAATTGACAGCTTCATGCCTGTCATTCTCAATTGATAAATCATTAAATATTTTATCTAAAATTACAAGTGACTCTGTTGCTGCTTCTTCTGTAAAATCCTGTGAAGCATATAAAAGTAATTTTAACAAAGTATTAAAATTCCATTCATAATCAGGTAATTCCTTCCATACGTAAAATACTAATGCCTGCATTAATGCTGTTTCTGCTTTAATCCAAAAACCTTCATTTGAGGTTGATTGTTTACTTTTATCACTTTCTGTATTATTAATAAATGTATCTACTAAAATTAAAACATCTTTATCATCTTTAATATACTTAAATGGATTAAACCCCATAGAGTATTCAGGAACTATTAGATTTAAAACTTTTATTTTATATCCTTTTGATCTCAAATAATTAGATGTGTCTCTAAATATTTCACCTTTACTATCCGTAATAACATAATTTGTATTTGCCTGCATTACATCAGGTTTGATTTTACGAAATGTTTTTCCTGAGCCTGGTCCTCCAATTATAAACTGATTTAAATTATATTCTTTTGATGTATAATCCATATAAAGATTTTCACCCAAAATTATACCTTTTTTATTTTTTTTAAATTTTTTTAAGTCATCAGCTTTTGCCCAAGTTGCACTACCATATTCCGAACCTGAAAACTCACCTTTTTTCATACTTGAAGTTGATGCGAGCAATAAAATAAATGCAATAGCACCAATAACAAAAAGTTGCATTTTCATAAAATAATTTTTAACATCATCATTAAAGTTTATATCTAATGCATTCTTTTCAATGTTTTCAAATAATTTAGATACAATTTCTATAATATTCTCTTTTTTGTATTCAATTGCTACCATAGAATACTTCAAAGATATATACTCTAAAATTATTATTAAAAATATAACAAATAATAAATATAATTTAAATTTGCTCTTTTTGCCACCTAATACATTGTTCAATAATTTTCCTCTCCTAACAAATTATACTTTAATTTAAAAACTTATCTTTATATTCATCAAAATTTTTAGTCTGTGAGTCTATCCATAGTCTTAAATGCTTTTTTAGTCAATTCTACTGTTTTTTTAGCAACATAACCGGGTCCAGTAGAAATAGCAGCTTTATCAAGGGTTGATTTTAATGCTTTTTTTGCAACTTTCTTGGCATGTTTTGTTTTCTCTTTTGATAGTTTATTAAATTTACTCATTACCTCTTTAACTTCGCCCTTTTGTTTACTATTTAGTTTAGTTTTGCTCATTAAATCTTTTTGTTTTTTAAGTAATATCTGTTTCTTATTATTCTCTTTACCTCTTTTTTCTTTATTGTCTTTTAATTTATTTTTAATTTTATTTTTATTTTCTCTTATAGTTTTAACTTTATTTTTGTTTTCATTTAATTTAATGTTATGATTTTTATCCTTTGATTTTCTCGATCTTTCATCAATGTTTTTGCTTTTTGACTTAATTTTTTCCTTATTTTCAACTACCTTACTTTGTTTTTTTTCCAAATTTTTTACTTTTGTTTCTTTATCCATATTTAAATTTTTTACTAACTTTTCTTTTGAACCAATATCTTTATATTTACTAGCTAGTTCATTTGATTTTTCTTTAAAACTTTGTTTTGTTTCATTAAATTTTTCTTTTAATTCGTTATGTTTATCACTTAAATTTTCTTTTTTTGCAATTTTTTCATTAAATGCTTTTTTCTGTTCTTCAAGTTGCGCTTTACTAATTTTATCATCACAATATTGTTCTTTAAAATCCTTTAGTTTTTCTTTTTGCTCATTAATTTCTTTATCCATTTTGTCTCTAATATCTTCTATAGTCTTACAATCATCATGTTTGTAAATATTATCTTTTTCAAATTCATCTAAACTATTTTGATTAAACTTTAAACCTTCTTCTAACTTTAACACTTCTCGATTCAAATCACTTACATCATTTTTTAACATTTCAATATCTTCATTATTTTTGTTAATATCTATTTCCAATTTACTAATTTCATTTTTATCTATATCAATAGAATCTAACTCTTTTTCTAACTCTGAAATTTCTTTCATATTATTTTCAATTTGAATTAAATTATCTTCTATTACAAATTGTTCATTCTCTAACTGCTTCAATTCCTTATTAATATCTTCTAATTTTTTACCATTTTCAGCTATTTGTTTATCCAGCTTTTCTAATTCCTCATTTGAAATTAAATTTTTGTTCAACTCAGAAATCTCTTTATTTAATTTTTTTAACTCATTACTTTCTTTTTCAAATAATTTTTCTACTCTCTTTTCTAAAGTTCTATCTATTTCTAAATTTTTTGATAAAATATCTATTTGATTCTCAATATCTATTTTAGAATTATCACCATTTACAATGTTATCAATATATCCAAGTAAATAATTTTTACTTTTATATGAAATAGCAATATCAATACCTTTTAATAGATTATTCATTTTGCTTTTGTCAATTTCTAATATTTTATTATTCAAAAATATCCCTCCAATACTATTCGTTTAACTTATAGTACTTTTCCCAATATT
>JBDMZA010000629.1:0-6699 GCA_039770155.1 Clostridiales bacterium | reverse complement strand
AATTCGTATGATTTAAGCGAACTTCAGACGAAAGAATTTGGTATTATTTTTTTAGGACAACCTAAGATACAATTAAAAGATTAAATTGTTCTGAAAAGATTAGTGATAAAGGAGAATTTTAGATGAGAAAGAAAAAAGTAAAAAATAATATAAGCATATCAAAAGAAATAAGAAAATACTGGATAATTAATCCTAAAACAAGAGTAAAAGATAACGATTTAAAAAGTAAGAAAAAAAGAAGAAAAAAAGAGAAAAAAATGATCAATAATTATTTGAGGAATGATCATTTTTTTTTACTATACAGTTTGCAATATAATATAGTTTGCAACACAAACACAAAACATATATTTTAAACCTGACTTTTACATTGAAGAGCTTAAGTTTGAATGTTATAATATGTCTATTATTTTGTTAAAGGAGAAAAGATATGGAATATACTCTATTAAGTAATATTTTTGAAGATAGTAAAAGTTATTTTAATGAAGAATTAAATATAAATGGTTGGATAAGGACTATAAGGGATTCGAAAAATTTTGGTTTTATTGAATTAAATGATGGAACTTATTTTAAAAATGTACAAATAGTTTTTGATGATAGTTTAAGTAATTTTAAGGAAATTACAAAATTCACGACGGGATCATCAATTAGTATTAAAGGAGTTTTAGTAGCTACTCCTTCTATGAAACAACCATTTGAAATTAAAGCAACCAAAATAGTTTTAGAAGGTTTAGCAGATAGTGATTATCCTCTTCAGAAAAAAAGGCATACTTTTGAGTATTTAAGGACAATAGCACATTTAAGACCTAGAACAAATACATTTTCAGCTGTTTTTCGTATTAGATCAATAGCTTCATTTGCCATACATAAATTTTTTCAGGATAAAGGATTTGTTTATGTTCAAACACCTATAATAACAGGAAGTGATTGTGAAGGTGCTGGAGAAATGTTTAAAGTTTCTACATTTGATTTTAAAAATATTCCAATAAATAATAATGAAGAAGTAGATTTTGAAAAAGATTTTTTCGGGAAGGAAACTAATCTTACAGTGAGTGGACAACTGGAAGGTGAAACATATTGTATGGCTTTTAGAAATATTTATACTTTTGGACCTACTTTTCGTGCTGAAAATTCCAATACTACAAGACATGCAGCAGAATTTTGGATGATAGAGCCAGAGATTGCATTTGCGGATTTATATGATGATATGGAATTAGCTGAGGAAATGTTTAAATATATTGTGAAATATTGTATGGAAAATGCTAAAGAGGAAATGGAATTTTTTAATAAAATTATTGATAAGAATCTTTTTAATCGTTTAAATAATATTATGGAGTCCAAATTTAAACATATAAGATATAATGAAGCTATTGAAATATTAAAAGAATCAAAGGAAAATTTTGAGTTTCCTATTGAGTATGGAAAAGACTTACAAACAGAACATGAAAGGTATTTAACAGAAAAGCATTTCAAAAAACCTGTATTTGTAATTGATTATCCCAAAGAAATAAAATCATTTTATATGAGATTAAATGATGATAATAAGACTGTTGCAGCTATGGATCTTTTAGTTCCAGGAGTAGGGGAAATAATTGGAGGAAGTCAAAGAGAAGAAAGATTAGATTTGTTAAAAGAAAGAATGAGAGAAATGGATATTTCTGAGAAAGATTACCAATGGTATTTTGACCTAAGAAGATTTGGAGGAACAAAACATGCAGGTTTTGGTTTGGGATTTGAAAGAATAATTATGTATATAACAGGAATGACTAATATAAGAGATGTTATATCATTTCCAAGAACTGTAAAATATGCAGAATTTTAATTTTTGATTATGCTTCAAGTAAATTTCATACGAAAAGAATTGGATATTATTTTTCAAACTATCATTATTGTAATAATATAATATATTTGTTATTATGTTTAAAATAACTTGTAGAGGTATGAGAGTTTATGTTAAGGTATAATATTACAATTACAGGAATAGTTCAGGGAGTAGGATTTAGGCCACTAGTATATAAATTGGCAAAAAAATATAATCTACATGGTTATATTAAAAATATAGATAGTGATGTTTTTATAGATGTACAGGGAAATAAAAAAGCATTGAAAAACTTTATAAATGATATAAATAATAATCCTCCTGAGTTGTCTGAAATAGAAAATTTTGAAGTAACTAAAGATTTAATATTAGGTAAATTTGTAGATTTTGAAATTTTAAAAAGTGATTCTATAAATAATATTAAAACTTATATTTCTCCAGATATATCAATTTGTGAGGATTGTGAAAAAGAAATTACTGATGTTACTGATAGAAGATATTATTATTCCTTTTCAAATTGTACTAATTGTGGGCCAAGGTTTACAATTATAAAAAAGATGCCTTATGATAGAATTAATACTACTATGCATATTTTTGATATGTGTAAGAAATGTTATAAAGAATACAAAAATCCAAATGATAGAAGATATCATGCTCAACCAACTGCATGTAGTACATGTGGACCTAATATTAAAGTTTATGATAAATATAAGAATATACAATATAGTGGAAATAATGATATAAAAACAATTTATCTAATAGAAGATCTTATTTTAAAAGGAAATATAATGGCAATAAAAGGTTTAGGCGGGTATCACCTTGTTTGTAATGCAAGGAATAGTAAAGTTGTTTTTAGTTTAAGAAAAAGAAAAAAAAGAGATTTCAAACCATTTGCTTTAATGGCAGAAAATATTGATATAATAAAAGAATATTGTTATGTTAACAAATCAGAAGAAAAAATACTTAAAAATAATATAAGACCAATAGTTTTATTGAAAAAAAGGATTAATAATAATTTAACAGAAATTATAGCACCAAGTAATAAATATTTAGGTTTTATGTTACCCTATACACCATTTTATAAATTGCTTTTCAATGAAAACAAAATTGATTTATTGGTTGTAACTAGTGGAAATGTAAGTAATGAACCAATATTTTATGATGACAAAGCTGCTTTTGAAGGACTAAAATTTTTGGCTGATTATTTTGTACCAAATAATAGAGAGATAAATTCAAGAACTGATGATTCAGTGGCAATGGTAGTTAATGATAAAGAATATATTATTAGAAGATCCAGAGGGTATGTACCCAAAGCAATTACTATTAATTTAAACTCAAAATCTAGATTACCAGGTATTTTGTCATGTGGCGGTGAGTTGAAAAGTAATTTTTGCATAAATAAAGAAAATAATTTATATTTAAGTCAACATATAGGAGATCTGGAAAATTTAGAATCATTTGATTTTTATTGCGAAACTATAGAATTGTTTAAAAATATTTTTAATTTTAATCCAACAATTATAGTATGTGATATGCATAATAACTATTTATCTACAAAGTATGCAAAACAAGAATATCCTGGTCTTAAAATAATTCAAATACAACATCATCATGCACATATTGCTGCGTGTATGGTTGATAATAACTTAAGTGGTGAGGTTATTGGAGTTGCATTCGATGGCTCGGGATTGGGGTTGGATAATAATATATGGGGTGGTGAATTTTTTACAGGGGATTTATGTAACTTTGAAAGAATTGCATATTTTAATTATACTCATTTACCAGGTGGTGAAAGAGCTATAAAAGAACCATGGAGAATGGCAATTTCATATTTATGGGATTTAGAAATATTTATACAAAAAGGAGAAGACATTTGTTTTGAGGAGAAGTTTTTATTATTCATTAAAGAAATAAGAAAGAGAAATATACTTAGACAAATATCTGATGAGAAAATTAGAATTATAGTAAATATGATTGATAAGGGCGTGAATTCTCCACTTACATCAAGTGTTGGTAGATTATTTGAAGGAATATCTTCTATGCTTAATATAAGGGATGTAAATAATTATGAAGGGCAATCCGCAGTTGAACTTGAAAATAGATTTTTATCAAATTCATTTGGCTATTATAATTATTATATATATATGGAAGAATCTGTTTATAAAATAGATTTTACAGAAATTATAAAAGGAGTAGTTGATGATATATTATGTAATACTAAAATAGATGAGATTTCTTCAAAATTTCATGAGACTATATCCCAGATAGTATGTGATATATGTTCTCGAATTCACAAAATAAAAGGTTTAAAAAAGGTTGTATTAAGTGGAGGCGTTTTTCAAAATATATCTTTGTTAAAAAGATGCATACAATTATTAGAAAATAAAGGATTTGAAGTGTTTATACATAATAAAGTTCCTACAAATGATGGATGCATTTCAATAGGACAATCTGCTATTGTATTAAGCAGATTTATAAATGGTTTATTAGAATGAGAAAAATATTAATGGAAGAAGGGAAATTATGTGTCTTGCAATACCGGGAAAAGTTATAAAAGTTTTAGAAAAAGTTGCAGAGGTTGAAATATTAGGCGTTAAGAGGAATGTAGCCATTGATTTAGTTAAAAACGTAAAAAAAGGTGAGTATTTACTTATTCATACAGGATGTGCTATTGATAAAATAGATGAAGATGAAGCAGAGAAGACAATTGAATTATTTAAAGAATTAGAGGAACAAAAGGATGTTTAATTATATTGATGAATTTAGAAATACTGATGCTATTAGTGTTTTAAGAGATAGTATAATGAAATATGAAGATGATGAGATTAAAATAATGGAAGTATGTGGAACACATACAATGGCTATTTCCAAATATGGAATTAGAAATATATTACCTAAAAGTGTAAAATTGATTTCGGGACCAGGTTGTCCTGTTTGTGTAACACCAACATCTTATATAAAATCAGTTTTTAAACTTTTAGAGAATGAAAATATAATAATAGCAACATTTGGAGATATGATGAGGATACCTAATAATGGTGTATCACTTCTTCATAAAAAGGCAGAAGGTAAAGACATTAGAATTATATATTCTCCTTTGGATGCAATAAATATTGCTAAAGAAAATAAAAATAAAAAAATTGTTTTATTATCCATTGGATTTGAAACAACAAATCCAATAATTGCAATGACTTTAGAAAGAGCAAAAGAAAATAATTTGAAAAATTTTTTTGCACTGATATCAAATAAGACTATTCCAAAAGTTTTAGAAACTCTCTTAAATGATAAAGAGCTAGGAATTGGTTCATTTATATATCCTGGACATGTTAGTGTTATAACAGGTACAAAATTTTATAAAGATATATTAAATAAATATAATGTATCAGGTGTTGTTACAGGATTTGAAGCTGTTGATATTTTGTATTCTATATATTTAATTTTAAAAAATAAAAAATTGAAAAAAAATTTTTTTGAAAATAATTATAGTAGAGTAGTAAAAGAAGAAGGAAATAAAATTGCAATAGAAAAAACTTATGGGGTTTTTAAACCATGTGATTCTACATGGCGAGGAATTGGTAATATTCCTATGTCAGGGCTTAAATTAAATGATGAGTATATGGATTTTGATGCAGTTAATAAATTTGACTTAAATATAAATGTAAACAGTGAAGTAAAAGGGTGTATATGTGGAGAAATATTGAAAGGAAAAAAATTGCCCAATGAATGTATGAAATTTGGAAATGAATGTACTCCTCAATCTCCAATTGGATCATGTATGGTTTCTTCAGAAGGAACCTGTGCAGCATATTTTAAGTATGAAGGGATAAAATAATGAATGAATTTATAACAATGGCTCATGGAAGTGGTGGGCTTTTTACAAGTGAATTAATCAACAATATTTTTTATAAACATTTTGAAAATGAGTTTTTATCTACAGGAGATGATTGTGCAAAATTATTAATAAAGAATAATAAAATTGCTTTTACAACTGATAGTTTTGTTATTACACCAATATTTTTTAGAGGAGGAGATATTGGTAAATTATCAATTTGTGGAACTATAAATGATTTAGTAACAAGTGGTGCTAAACCTGTATATTTGAGTTGTAGTTTTATTATAGAAGAGGGATTTTTAATAAGTGATTTAGAAAAAATAGTTATTTCAATGGCAAAAGAAGTTAAAAAAAGTAATGTGAAAATTGTAACTGGTGATACAAAAGTTGTCCCAAAAGGTGAGTGTGATAAAATTTTTATAAATACTACAGGAATAGGTTTACTAGATGATGATATTAATATTTCATGCAAAAATGCTGAAGTTGGCAATAGGATTATAGTTACTGGTAGTATAGGTGATCATGGATGTTCTATTTTATTAGACAGAGAGTTTTTTGGAATAGAAACTGACATTAAAAGTGATTGTTCATCCATGGATAGTATTTTTGAGGAAATAAAATATATTGGAAATGATTTAAAGGTTTTAAGAGATCCTACAAGAGGAGGATTAGCTACAGTACTAAATGAAATTGCAATAAAAAGCAATGTTGGTATAAAGATTTATGAAAATAGAATTAGGATAAAAGACAGCACCAGAGGAATATGTGAAATAATGGGGTTTGATCCCTTGTATATGGCTAATGAAGGAAAATTAGTTATTATTGTTTCTGAAAAAAAAGCAGAGGAAACTTTAGAAAAATTAAAAAAGCATAAAAATGGCAAAGAATCTGTTATAATAGGAGAAGTTATTAGTGATTATAAGAAAAAAGTTATTATGGAGACTATTGTAGGAAGTAATAGAATCGTTGATGTTATGGTTGGAGATCAACTTCCAAGAATATGTTGAGTTTAGGAGTTATTATGCATGAATATTCTGTAACAAAAGGGTTT
>JBDMZA010000628.1:0-4099 GCA_039770155.1 Clostridiales bacterium | reverse complement strand
TCAAAAAATAAACTAGTCAACTTTTTTTGAAAATTCGTTAAACCATCGATATTTTCAGAAAAAAATTGTCTTATGAAATTTTTGATTATGCCTTAGAAGAAGTAAAATATAACATATTTAAGAATATTGAGTGTTTCAAGAATGACTGATATGCCAAAATATTATGTTAATGAATTATTATTTTAATTTAATCTATACTGGGTTTTTCAAAAACACCTATTAGATGTACTTTAAATGAATTAAAAAATTTATAATCAAGTACCTTTTCTATCATTAGGGAAATTTTGAAAGTCAAATCATTCATACTAAGATATGTCGGATCTCCATTTAAAATAACATTAACCTTATTAAATCCAATTTTTCTCAAAATATTACTTACTTTTTTGGGTGAGTTGATTTTATATCTAACGGGATATGTATCTCCCTCATGTCTTTGATAAAACTTTTTTGTAAAATATGAATGTGCTCTATTAGGTATTGCTCTAATAATCCAGACATTGTAATTCCACGAATTTGGTGTTAAAAATATTACTTTACCTCCAGGCTTAAGAACCCTATAAATTTCATTAAAAGCAACTTTAGGATATTTCAAATGCTCCAACACCCATTCTAATAAAACAATATCAAAAATATTATCTTCAAAAGGCATTTTCTCAACTGTACCAACAATTTTGTTTTTTATGAATTCATTTTTTTCAAGAGCTTTTTTATCAGGTTCTAAACCATAGGAATTTTTTGTGTTCTTATAAAGATCTTTTAGTAGGTCACTATGACCACATCCTATATCCAACATATGTATATCTTGTTTAAAAAAATCTCTTATAATGTCACGATAAAGGTCATAACTCCCCTTCCAAGAAGGCTTATTTTTAACATACTTCAATCTGTAATAGTTTTGTTTATTCATTAAACTTCCTCCTCACCCAATTTAAATATCAAAAAAGTAAATTAACAAATTCCAATTTTCAATTATTTTTCTCTTTAAAATAACTACTGTGACAAATTACCCATTTTTAGTTCAAAATTATAACACTACAATACATAGTAATAATTATATTTTATTTTACTTTTTATGTCAAATCAGAATATTAATTATTGACATATGTCGCAAATTAGATATAATAGTATTTATACTAAGGCATAATCAAAAATTTCATAAGACAATTTTTTTCTGAAGATAATGATGGTTTAACAAATTTTCAAAAAAAGTTGACTAGTTTATTTTTTGATTCTGCCCAAGGAGAACCTAAAAAATAATACCGAAGTAATTAATAAAAAATTATATTAATTTTATTTAAATAAGGAGAATGGTTATGGCAAGACCTCTAAAATGGAGAAACGTTTGTTGTCTTCCTAAAAAAAATGGTTTTGGACCAATAAATATTCACAATGAGGAAATTCATATTAATATGACTGTAGATGAGTATGAATCAATAAGACTAATAGATCTAGAAAATTTAACACAAGAAGAATGTGCTAAACAAATGAACATTGCCAGAACTACTGTCCAGGGAATTTACAATGATGCAAGAAAAAAGCTTGCAGAATCTTTGGTAAATGGTAAACCACTCATAATAGAAGGTGGCAATTATAAATTGTGTAGTGATAATGAAAAAAATTGTCCTCATAGAAAATGCCATTTATACAAATGCAAAAAAAACTATTTCTAAAATAAATTATTGAAGGAGAAATAATATGAGTAATAACTGTAATAGCGGCTGTAATTGTAATGATGAAAAAAATAATGACAAAAGTACAAAAGATGAATTTATAGCAACTCCACATGAACTTAGTAACATAAAAAAAGTCATTGGTGTTGTAAGTGGCAAAGGTGGAGTTGGAAAATCTCTTGTAACTTCATTATTAGCAGTTAATACGAAAAAGAAAGGTTATAACTCTGCAATATTGGATGCTGATATAACAGGTCCATCAATACCAAAAGCTTTTGGTATAAAAGATAAAGTAACAGGTAATGAATTTGGTTTATTTCCAAATAAATCTAAATCAGGAATCCAAATTATGTCTACTAATTTATTACTTGACAATGATACTGACCCTGTAGTTTGGAGAGGTCCAATTTTAGCAAATACTGTAAAACAATTTTGGTCTGATGTAATATGGCATGATGTTGATTTTATGTTTATAGATATGCCTCCAGGTACTGGAGATGTTCCATTAACTGTATTTCAATCAATATCTATTGATGGAATTATTATAGTAACATCTCCTCAAGAACTAGTTTCTATGATAGTATCAAAGGCAGTAAAAATGGCTGAAATGATGAAAATTCCAATTATAGGTTTAATTGAAAACATGTCATATTTTAAATGTCCTGATTGTGATAAAATTCATAATATTTTTGGTGACGGTCAAGTTGAGAAAACATCTGAAAAATATAACATTGAATTTTTAGGTAAAATACCAATAGACCCTAAAATATCAAATCTTTGTGATCAAGGTACAATAGAATCATATGAAAATAATTTTTTAAATAAAGCAGTTGAAAAAATTGAACAGATTAATAGATTAAAAAAGGAGGATTTATCTATGATAAAAATTGCTGTAGCTAGTGAAAATGAAAATGTAACAGAACATTTTGGGCATTGCAAAAACTTCAATATATTTGAAATTGAAAACAATCAAATAACTAAAACTTCATCCATTGATAATCCAGGTCATAAACCAGGATTTTTACCAAAATTTCTAAATGAAAAGGGTGTAAATATAATAATATCTGGTGGAATGGGTAAAAGTGCAATTGATATTTTTAACCAAAATTCAATTAAAGTTATTACAGGAGCAGTTGGCAATGCCAAATCTATAGTAGAAGAATATTTAAAAGGTAGTTTAAAATCTACTAATTCAGTTTGTCATGAACACAAACATCATGATGATTGCGAAGGTTAAGGAGTTTTTATGGATGATTTTAATGAATTAGCAAAAGTCTGGGATGACAAACCCAGAAGAGTAAACATGGCAAAGGTAATCGCAAATGAAATAGTCAAAAAAGTTCCTAATCTTACAAAAATGACAGGATTAGACTGTGGTTGTGGTACTGGTTTATTGAGTTTTAATCTTTATAATAATTTAAAGCATATAACTTTAGCTGATAATTCATCTGGGATGCTTAAAGTTCTTAAAGAAAAAATTACAAAATTTAAAATTAGTAACATGACTCCAGTAAATATAGATTTATCAAATGATCCAGTGTTTGATAATAGCTTTGATATTATTTATTCATCGATGGTTTTACACCATATTGATAATATTGAAGACTTATTAAATACATTTTATAAATTTTTAAACTCTTCAGGCTATATTTGTATAGCGGATTTAAGTAAAGAAGATGGAAGTTTTCATGAATGTGAATTTAATGTTCATAAAGGATTTGAAAAAGATTCTTTAGTTAATATGCTTAAGAAATCAGGATTTAATAATATAAATTGGGATATTTGTTATGAAGTCAAAAAGCAAATTAAAAATGGCGAAGAAAAAAGCTTTCCTGTATTTTTTGTAACAGCTCAAAAGTAAATACCTCACAACAAAATATCCTACATGATTTACTAAAATTAGGGAAAACCTGCTTACTATGTAAACAGGTTTTTTTAGGGGAAATATTCTATATTAAATTCACGTTTTTGCCATATTTATAAATCAAGTTATATCAGCTGAATTAACCAATTTTTCTTTAACATAATTGTTAAGTTTTTTCATATATTCAACTTGTGTAATTTTTTTCACTAAAAACTCTGTATTAATATCTGCAATTTTTTTATAGTCTTTAAAAGTCTCTTTATCTATTTCTTGTCCATTACTGCATTCTGGACACATTATAACATATTCCTTCTTGGTTAAAAATATATCAACATAAGTTTCTCTTGAACAAAGTAACCAATTTTTTTCCTCTCCACATTTTCTACAATTGAACATATATATATATCCATGGTTTTTAAAATTAAAATTTTTTAATTTTGATAACACTAAACACCCTCCAAAACAAATCAAGTATTATATCATCACTATTAAAATGTCTCTATTATATTGCCCATAATTCAAATAAATATGATTTCTTAATTCTTAATTCTTATTTCTTAATTCT
>JBDMZA010000627.1:0-3003 GCA_039770155.1 Clostridiales bacterium | reverse complement strand
TGATTATTTTTCTTAGGTTAGAATTATAAATAAATGGTAATTTAATATTTTTTTCTAAAATATTAAGCTTTAGTTTGAGTGATTTCTTTTTATAAAGATTTTGAAAATTATCAAAGTCTAAATTAATAGAGTCTGCTAAACAAATTGCACTTTTTAGAGCATAACTTATTCCATCTGCAGAACTTGGACTTATTAAACCTGAAGCTTCACCTACTAATGCAATATTTTCATTATTGACTAAACTTATTTGTTTTATTTTTCTTGGTCTTAATATTAAAGTTCCTGTTCTTGTGTGTACTTTCTGAAAATTAAAACCTTTATCATTTAATTTATCTTTTAATAGTTTGAATTTTTCATTGATATTTTCTTTTTTAGGGATTGCAGTTCCTAATAAAAGATAATTTTGCTTTTGTATTATCCATGAATAGAAATCTGTTATATCTTTATCAAAAATAGAGATAAAGTAAGGAATTGTAGAATCAGCAGTGTATGATTCCTCGATTGAAATATATTCATCTGTTTTAGGACTGCATTTAAAAGCTTCATTTCTTATCAAAGAAAGGGAACCATCGGCACCGATAAGTATCTTTGTATTAACATAAAAATCATTACCATTTGAACGTAATTTAACTTTAATGAGTCCGTTTTTTAAAAAATATTTTTTGAAAAAACAATTCATCTTAAGGTCAGTATTTTTTCCTATTAATGAAACAAGCCATTTATCGAATTTTTCTCTATTTATATTTATATAATGACGTTGGTAATGTCTTTCAATAAGATTATCAAAATCAATTGTTTTGACACTGAACATTTGAGGACCTGTTAATATTTCTTCAGGTAATCCAAGACCCAAAGTAGACAATATTTTTTGAGTATCAGGTGATAATAATCCGCCACAGGATTTTTTTAGGTTTGATTTATGTATTGAACTATTGTCCAGATCTCTTTTATCAACTATAAGAACACTATATTTTTCACTTAATAATCTTGCAAGCGTTGAACCAGCCGGACCTGCTCCAATTATTACTATATCATATGTCATAATAAAATAATCCCCCTAATTAATTCTTAATTAGCATTATACCATATATAAACAATAGATAGATATAAGGCATAATCAAAAAATAAACTAGTCAACTTTTTTTAAAAATCTGTTAAAGCATTGGCATTTTCAGAAGAAGTTGTCTTATGAAATTTTTGATTATGCCTAATTCAGTATCTATTCTGTATGTAGTAATGATAGGCTGAAAAATAATAACCAATTCTTTTGGCTTGAAATTTGTTTGAAACACAGGAATTTACTATTAAGAATAGAGATTTATTTTTTAGGCTCTCCTAAGCAGGGAAATAATTCATTCGACATAATACTGAAATAATGTCGTATAAAGATGTCAAAATAAAGAATAAAACATTATAAATTCAATCTATTTGTACTATTGTTATTATAAAATTCATTATATGTAATAATGATTACAAGATAAACAAGCGAAACAAGAAATAAATGTAAAAAAGTGATTGTTAATTAGGAGGAAATAATATTGATTAGTGTTATAATACCTTCACATAATGAAGAAAAAATTATTGATGAAACTATAAAATCAATTTTAAATCAATCATACAGACCTGATAGTGTAATAGTGTGCTTAGACAATTGTAATGATAGAACTAAAGAAATTGCACTTGGATATGATGTGGAAATCTTTGAAACCTTCAATAATAAAGATAAAAAAGCTGGAGCAATAAATCAAATATTTGAAAATCGTACATTTGAAAAATATGTATTGATAATGGATGCAGATACAGTTTTAGATAAAAATGTAATATCTGAGGGAATAGAGTTTCTGGAAAAGAATCCTGACCATGCAGCAGTATGCAGTAGGGCTGGAATAATAAAACCTGAATTTAAGAACTTAAGTGAAAAAATATTATGGCAAATACAACACATTGAGTACAGCATGTTTGATTCGGAAAGAATAGAAACAAGAGGAAATATTAAAGTATCTCATGGAATGTGTACAATATATAGAACAAAAGCATTAAATGAAATTGTATTTCAAAGAGGTATAGTTTATCTAAATGATTGCTTAACAGAAGACTATGAACTTACATTATCTCTTAAAAAAAATGGATGGAAAATATCAACTAATTTAAAAATGAAAGCATGGACAGATGTTCCTTTAAATATAAAAGAACTATGGAAGCAAAGATATAGGTGGCTTCTGGGTGGAATTGATAGTTTGAAACTTCATGGATATAGAAAACATACATCATCTGATATTTTAAGTCATATTTTATTTATAATCCTTTTTATAATTCAAGTTGGTTTAATAAGTATCAATATAGCATACTTTAAAAATATTCAAATCATTAATGGGTATATTGGAATTATATTATTTTTATCATTTATTGATAATTTGTATAGGAGTAAATATATACAAAAAAGAAATATAATTGATTATTTATTTATTATAACGGTAATTCCTTTGCTTATTTACAGTTTATTTAATACAGCAGTTCTTCTATACAGCTATTGGTTGAGCATTATGAATAAAAAAATATCTTGGTAAAGGGGTAGTAATTATGTATGGAGTTAAAGTTTTACCTACAACAGGAGCAGTAGGAATATATGCAACATCAGCAAATTTATATTTTGGATTTGGAGTATTTCTTATAATAACAGGTATAATTTTATTTAAACATTTTAGGCTGAGAGTTAATGAAAAAAAATAAAAAATTAAGTTATGTTTTAAATTGAATAGAGATAATTAAAATTGTGTCTATTTAATTTGGAACATGGTCATAATAATTATTGAAAATGGGGTTTTAGAAGATGAAAAAAAGTTTATTAAGTTTTATGATAGTTTTTATATTATTTTTTCAATCAACAAATGTAGATGCTCAAACCTATAAAAATAACATCAAAAAAAATTCATTAGAAGGTAAAATACCTGTCCTTATGTATCATTCAATAAAAAATAAACCTACAAATGAATATGAATTGAG
>JBDMZA010000626.1:0-3824 GCA_039770155.1 Clostridiales bacterium | reverse complement strand
TACTCTATCATATTTTTATATTCCACTCAATCCTATTATAAATTTATTTAGAAAAACCTAAAAAGCATTCTTTCTTAAACAAATGGTATAATCATTAATTAAATACCCTCTAATATAGTCAATTTTAAAGGTATCTCCACAAACTTCTTTTAATAACGAAACAGCCTCTTCATGATGAATATAATAATATAAATCTTCTTTATCATCTGAATCTGTATGTAATAAATTAAATATTATTCCTTCCTTTGTGCATTCTATAAGTTTTTTTATTGTTGATATTATAAATTTTTTATTATTTCCAAGTTTTAAATTAAATATTCCTGACATAACAATAATATCATAAACATTTTCAATACTATATTTATCGTTTAAAATATCTTCACAAATAAAATTTCCATCAGGATTATTTTTTTTTGCTATATCAATCATATTTTTAAGTAAATCTACACCTGTATACTTAAAATCAATACCTCTTTCTTTTAAATAACTATAAAAACTTCCAACTCCACAACCAACATCTAAAACTTTTTTTCCATTAAAATCAAAACAGCTTTCAAACATATTAAACCTCTTATAATGGGCTTCTCTACTTTCCCATCCCAAAATTTGATATTCTTCATTTGCTTTTTCCATTTTACCTTTATAGTAATTATCTATGTATAATCTTTTATCCATTTTTCCTCCTTATTAAAAAACAATCTCTACAAAAAAATCCACTTCAAATATAAAGTATATACTATATTAATACTATTTCAAATAATTCCTTATAAAAACAATTAATTTCAATAAAAAATATAGAAATTTTAAAACAGCTCTATTATAATGTATAATAATTTGGTATTATATTTAAGTCAGAATCAAAAAGAAAGTTAGTCAACTTTCTATAAAGATTTTTTAATTATATCAATATTTTTATAGAATGGTTGTTTTGTAGAATTTTTGATTGTGTATAAGAGATATTCAAAAATAAACCTTAATTCTTGAGTGTGAATTCACACAATTTAAGCGAATTTCATCCAAAAATAGTTTGGTATTATTTTTTAGATTATCCTAAAATAACAAAAATCTTATAAATCAAAATAATACAGGTGTAAATATGAATTTTTATAAACTTAAATTAATGATATTAATTTTAACTATGATACTGTTTTTATTTTCTTGTGATAAAATTAATATTTCAAGTGAAAATAGTACAAATAGTAAAACTGATACTAAAGAAACTAATTCAGCTCCTAAAGATGATTTAACGATAGAATTAGAATCAACATCAAAAACTCATCTTGAAGAATTGAATCTAAATAATTCTTTATTTTCTACGAAAGAGATTGTTGAAATCATAAATAAATATGCTTCAACAATAGAAAAAACAGGAACAGAACTTGGTTTAAACTATAATCTCATTAAATCAATAATATTTAGGGAGCAATTATTGTTTAATTTCGATGATTATTTTGCTGATTCTTTGGTTGAGAATTACTATAAAGAGAAAGATGAAAACACTGAAGATGTAAATAATAAAACTGATTCTTCAACTGGATTAGGACAGATATTTGCAAAAACAGCAATTTCTGCTGAAAACACAATAAATAAATCAGAGATGAGTATTGATAATTCAGATGATATAAAAGATATGTGGTTTAATCTCCAAAATGATGAAACCAATATATATTACATTGGTCTTGTATTAAAGGAAAAAGTTGTAAACAATAATATTGATTTGTCTTCAAATAATCCTGATTCACTAATGAAATTATTTGAGAAATATAATGGGAATGGTGATGAAGCTGTTCAATATGGGAATCAAACATATGATTATTATACAATCTTTGAAAAATATAAATAAAAAAATAGAAAGTAGAAAATAACTATTTTATAAATATAGTTATTTTTTAAGTTTGGGATGGCTAAAAAATAACTTTACATTTTCATAATTAGAGAATCACATAATATTAATGATTTTCTAATTATGAAAATGTGATATTATTTTTTAGGGTTTCCTTATTCTAAACTTTTCTAAATCAATTTTCAAACCTGCCAAAATCAATAAATCAAGTCCTAACAATCCATTTATATCATAATCAATATAACCTGTAAAATCTATATCAAAGTCAATTAATTCCAAGCTACCTAAGTTTATTTTATCAATTCTCTTTACAAAAGAGTATTCAATTCCTCCAATTCCTTTACTTGAAACCAACATATCATCATTTTCATATACTAATCCCAATTCATTTACACTTTCTTGTGATATTAAAGTTTGAGCAGCTCCTGTATCTATAACCATATTAGTAATAACTTTAGATTTACCTCTAAACTCAATATTAATTGAAGTAAACAACAAACCATCTCTATAAATAATATTCACAGTAAACATAAACTCCCTTATTGTAAAAGGAATTACAAGTTCCAATATAAACTAATTTTATTATTCTAATGATTGGATTTGTTAATCCTTATACCTATTTCTATTTTATCTTTTGAAGTATGATATACAACTACATTATTTCTTGAATTTAAAAGTTCTTTAGTTGCCTCTTCATTTTTTACAGGACTTATTATATCAACATTTTTAACTATTTGTTTATTATTTTTGATTATAGAATCTGTTATTTCAATTTTCACAAATTGATTTGGATATATTGATCTAACTTCTTCCCATTTCATAACATCACCTACTGTTAAATTAATTTAAAGTACTCATTTATAGATTTAAATGTCATATCAACCATAAAATCAATGTCACTATGGTTAACTATATATGGAGGCATAAAATATATAATATTTCCTAAAGGTCTTATAAGAATTCCATTTTTTAGTCCTATCTTAAATATATTATAACCAATTCTCTTTTCCCAATCAAATCCCAATTTCTTTTCTTTGTTTTCTACAAGTTCAATTGCTCCCACCATACCAAGTTGTCTATATTCACCAACATAAGGATGATCATTTATATATTGGAATACTTTACTTTTCATATATTCTGATTTCTTTATATTCTCTTCAATAACATTTTCATCTTTAAATATTTCAATTGTTTTAACTGCAATCGCAGATGTTATAGGATTTCCTGTATAACTATGGCTGTGTAAAAACGCCTTCAAATTTATATAATCATCATAAAAAGCATTATATATTTTGTTTGTAGTCAATGTTAATGAAAGTGGTAAATATCCAGCTGTTAAGCCCTTAGAAACACACATTATATCTGGTGTTATATTTGCATGCTCACAGGCAAACATCTTTCCAGTTCTACCAAAACCCACAGCAATTTCATCTGCTATCAAATGTACATTGTATTTTGTACAAAGATTTCTAAGTTTTTCTAAATATTTTGATGAATACATCAACATTCCTGCTGCTGCCTGCATCATAGGCTCTATTATAACAGCTGCAATCTCACTATGATTATTTTTTATTTCTTTTTCCATAAATTCAAAACACTCAGCAGAACAATTTTCTCTTGTTTTAGAGTAAGGACATCTGTAGCAATCGGGACCTTTTATTATTTCAGTATTTATTAATATAGGCTTATATATTTTACTATATAAATCTACTCCTCCTACTGACAAAGCTCCTATTGTTTCTCCATGATAAGCATTACTAAGTGCAACAAATTTTACTTTATTTTTATTATTTGTTTGTTGATGATATTGAAAACTTAATTTTAAAGCTGCCTCAACAGCAGATGAACCATTATCTGCAAAAAACACTTTTTTAAGTCCTTCTGGAGCAATATTAATAATTTTTTCTGATAGATCAATTGCTGGTTTATGAGTAAAATTTGCAAATATAACATGTTCTAATACATCAACTTGGTCTTTTAT
>JBDMZA010000625.1:0-2670 GCA_039770155.1 Clostridiales bacterium | reverse complement strand
CTAAAAACATATTCTGCTTTTTCTGCCCTTTCAATAGATAGCTTCCAATTACCTTTTGTTGCCTTATATATCTCATCTTCATTCATTCCTTCATAATAACTTTTGTTTATTTTAATCAAAACTGACTTTTCAATAATATTTATAATTTGATTTCCTTCAGAATCCCAAATTCCATCTTTGCTTTTATCATAAAGTCTATATTTTGCTTTTTCGACACGATAATAAAGATCTTGCTTATCTCCACTATAATATCTCCTGGTTGAAAGATTAACACAGTCTCGTGCAATTTCTGGGACTGTATTAGATTTATTATAGTCAGGATTTTCTTCTAGTATTATGTTAGAAATATCTTTAGGAGCAAAAATAATACTATTATTTCCTTTTGTTAATTCATTAATAGCATTCCTTACCATATCTTTAACCATACTTCTTTTTATTTCTTTCTGATTTTCTACTAATTTTAAAGGTGCTTTGGAAATATAAATGTTACCCTCCGATTGATTATATATTAATGGTGTTTGCTTATTTGTATCAATCTTATCAACAATATACTCCCATAACCTTGTTAATCTAATTGTATTACTTTCAGTATGAACTGTATCATCATCTTTCAATCCATTTAATATGCACTCAGTAAATATTGATTTATCAACACTCTTATATGATTGTTGAGTTCTTTTAGATGATGTAATCATGAAAGTTCCTTTAGCATTTCCTAAAAATTGTTGTTGAGCTTGATCAAAATCTTTTGTTGAAATATTTCCACTAACACCTGATTTCGAATCAATAATTGCTCCACTATGGCAGCAATCAAGTATAACAACTTTCGATTTAGCCTTGTTATAGTTCAAAAAATTATACAAGGTATCACTATCAATTGATGTAGCACCAAGAAATCTATATTCTGTGTCTCTACATACTAAATGAAGTTTATTTGTTCTTTTATCAATTTCTCCATGTCCTGAAAAATAAAAAAATAAATCATCTTCTGGTTTCAAATTTTCTTTATAAATTGTTATAAATTTCTTTATATTATCATATTTACAATTTTGAAATGAAAAAACACCTTCAAATTCACCATATTCTGTTAAAAATCTACCAAGTTCATTCATATCATTTCTTACAAAATCAAGTCTTGGATAATATGAGTCATCATACTCTGAATTTCCTATAAGGATTAGATATCTAGACATTTATTCTTCACCCTTTATTGCTTTTATTATTTTTTCAGCGTCATCCCCTGAGTACCCTGTTAATTTATATTTTTTATTTTTATAATCCAGAGATATACTTTTAGCAATTGAGTTTGTTTCATTCTCATTCTTTATCCATGAAGATAAAATAAGTATAAGTGTTGCCACTACTTCTGGGTTAACCAGCACATCTACAAGAAGCTTCCCTACCTCCATTATTTCTAAACCTTTTGAGTCTTTTTCGCCAAGTTTTGTTGGAATTTTAACTTCTTCAATACTTACTTCATCATTTTCCTCAATTTTACTTTTCAAAACTCTTGTTAATTCTTCCATTTCATCAGAGTATTCATCCTTATTATAGTCAGACTCAATCTCAATTTTTATGTTATTCATTTGTTTCTTCCCCTTTTTTATTTTCATAATTATAAGTTTTTCAATATTCCTTAATAAATTTTGCTTTTTCTTCTTTATAACTCATTTTCAAAACCTCATCATTTAATAAATATATCCTACTATCATCTATTCGCAAACCATACAGCATAATCATATATCAGTGTATAATTCTTTGATTTTTTATCAATAACTTCAACATCACATAAAGGAAAAGTATATTTTTTTCTTTTATATATTACATTTGCCACAACACCATATAAATCATAAAAATCATCAATAGATAATATATTAATTATATAACCTTCTTTTAAAGGGCCACTTTCCTGCCATTCACTTATTTTTGCTTCAAATGGAAACTCTATATTTTCAAGCAAATAATTATTCCATTGTTCAAAAAACTTCATTTCATCGTCTTCATTAATTCCCTTCAAAATTTCTTGAATCCTTAAATCTTGCTCATCATATTCATCCATTTTTCACCTCTCTCCCTTTATAATAAATTTTGATATTTCAATGTAACTCTTCAATTGCCTTCTAAAATCCATCCACCATATATGGTAAATCATAAAAAGAATCTTTCCCTAAGTGTGTACAACATTTATTTGCAAGTTTATTTAAATATTCTGAACTATCTAGTTCAATCCAATCATCAATTGAACCTTTAAAACAAAATCTTTGAGCTTCAAATATTCTATCCTTTTTGTCAACTAAAACAAATCTCATCAGTGGTTGATACCTTGAATAAAGTCCTTCCGAAAGAAATATTGTAATTATATTTTTCTTTGTATCTATTTTATAATTCAAATTTTTTGGGATATTGCTTTCAATAGTTTTAATTTCTTGTTTAGAAAAAATCTGTGGTTGAATTTTTCTTAAATAGACCATTCCATTTGGTTCTTCATAAATTTCATAGTTATCAGGAATACTATTAACCAAATCACCATCCATTTTTTTAGAAAACCAATATTTTGTATTTCCTTTTTTTGTCAGTCCTTTATGTAAATAATAATTATCTCCTAAAGAATTAGTATATAAAAACCCCATGTACTATCCTCCTATTTTTATGTATTATTATGTTATTATT
>JBDMZA010000624.1:0-2993 GCA_039770155.1 Clostridiales bacterium | reverse complement strand
TATTATATCTGTAGGAATATGTTATATGAAAATGCATTATCTTGATAGCAAAGATGAACTAAGAGAAGGTTCGAAAAAATTGATACATGTAATGGGTTTTGTAAATCATGTTCCATGGAATGTAACAATTTTAAAGAGGTTTGACGAATATAATATTGTTGAAGATGGCTGCCTTTATAAGTCTAGTATTGAATTAGAAAAGAATATTAACTCAAATGCAGATGTTAACTCAGTTAAACTACCTTTTTTCTGTGAGCATAAGAAAGGTAAAAGAACAGCTACAGTAAAAAATGGTATAATAGTAAAAAAAGTCTTAATAAATGGAAAAGAATATCCAAATAATGTATACACTCAGGAAGGTGTATATACAAAACTAGATTCGTATAGAAAAATAGAAAGGGGATATGTTACAGTCCCACTCGAAATAAAAGAATCAACTCAAACTTGTGAAATCATTATAGAAGTATTTTTAAAAGAAATTTTTTCGGAATTAAATACACAAGAATTTGTATTGGTAGAAATACCATATATTATTAGGCAGATGAATGTTAAAATTACTTCAAATATTGGTTCGAAGAAGATTATACCTTTTAATGGAAGTCATCATTTTTTTGAAGTATATAATACAGGTGTTTCATTTTCGGATATAGATACAATTGAAGTATCAAAACAAAAAGCTGAGATGTCGGTAGGAACAACAGATCAATCGATTGAGTTCAATATCTTAGAACCTAAACTTGGTTATTCATATAAATTTTTCTTTAAAAGGATTTAAAAAATTGAAAAGTTTATTGACTATGATATATAGATTATATAAAATGTATTATAATTATTGAATATAAGTAAATGTAATGACAAGGATTAGTAACTAGTAATTTTACCTCAAGGGAGAAAGTATTATAAACTGAAAGTACTTTTAGGTAAAAATTAGTGAAAGACACCTTTGAACATATTATATGAAAACTTTTAAAGTAATTAATATAATACGTAAAACTGCGTTAAAGTTTTAAGTGGATTTTAAATCTAAAAGGGTGGTACCGCGGGATATCTCTCGTCCCTTAAATATTATTTTAGGGATAGAGATTTTTTTATGTGCAAAAAAATATGAAAAATAAACATTAAAGAGGTGTAAAAATGCAAAAATATAGGACCCATACATGTGGCGAATTAAGCGAGAAAAATATTGGGGAAGAAGTAAAAATATCAGGATGGATTCAAATATCTAGAGACCATGGTGGAGTAATTTTTATTGATGTTAGAGATCAATATGGTATTACACAGGTAACAATTGGGGAAGAGGGAGAGTTAAGAGAATTTTCATCCAAAATTCCAAAAGAATCCACAATAAGTGTAACTGGAATTGTAAGTAGAAGACCAGATGAAACAAAAAATCCTAATTTAGATACTGGTGAAATTGAGATTGTAGGAAAGAGTATTGAAATTCTTGGTAAATCAAAGAATCAATTGCCATTTGAAGTTGGCAATTCAATTGAAGCAAGAGAAGACTTGAGATTAAAATATAGATTTTTAGACTTAAGAAATGAAAAACTTCATAATAATATTGTTTTTAGATCAAAAATCATAAAATATATCAGAGAAAAAATGCAGGATTTGAGTTTTATGGAAATACAAACACCTATTTTAACCAGTTCATCTCCAGAAGGAGCAAGGGATTATCTTGTACCGAGTAGAGTGCATCCGGGGAAATTTTATGCACTTCCACAAGCACCACAACAATTTAAGCAATTATTAATGGTATCAGGATTTGATAAATATTTTCAAATTGCACCATGTTTTAGAGATGAAGACTCAAGAGCTGACAGATCACCAGGAGAATTTTATCAACTAGATATGGAAATGGCATTTGCAACACAGGAAGATGTATTTGAAGTTATTGAAAAGGTAATGACAGATTTATTTACAGAATTTTCTGATTGGAAAGTAACCAGTCCTTTTGAAAAGATTAAATATAAAGAAGCTATGTTAAAGTATGGTACTGATAAACCAGACTTGAGGAATCCATTGATTATACATGATATAACAAAACAATTTGAAGATTCTGAATTTAAAGCTTTTAAAAATAAGACTGTAAGAGTTATATCTGTACCTAATTGTAAAGAAATACCAAGAAGGTTTTATGATCATATGGTAGATTATGCAACTGAGATTGGAGCAAAAGGATTAGCATGGCTTAAAGTTACTGATGAAATGACTTTTAATGGACCAATAGCAAAATTTATTTCAGATATTACAACAAAAGAGATTGTAGAAAAAACTGGCTCGAAGCCTGGACATTCACTATTTTTTATTGCTGATAAAGAACATGTTGCAGTAAATATTGCAGGTCAAATAAGATCTGAATTGGCAAAAAGAATGGACTTGTTAGAAAAAAATATTTATAAATTTTGTTGGATTGTTGATTTTCCAATGTATGAATTAGATGAAGAGACAAATAAAATAGATTTTAGCCATAATCCTTTTTCAATGCCACAAGGTGGAATGGAAATTTTAGAAAACAAGGATCCTTTAGATATTCTTGCATATCAGTATGATATTGTGTGTAATGGTACCGAGTTGTCATCAGGAGCTGTAAGAAATCATAATCCTGAATTAATGATAAAGGCTTTTGAAATTGCAGGATACACAAAAGATGTAATTGAAGATAAATTCCCAGCATTATTTAATGCTTTTCATTATGGTTCACCACCACATGCAGGGATAGCTCCAGGAATAGATAGAATAGTTATGCTCTTGGCAAATGAAATTAATATAAGAGAAGTAATAGCTTTTCCAATGAATAGTAAAGCACAAGATGTGCTTATGGGAGCACCATCAGAAGTATCTAAAAAGCAATTAGATGATGTACATATAAAATTAAAAAAATAATTTTTAATTTAGGAGAACCTAAAAAATAATACCGAATTCTTTTCGTCTGAAGTTCACTTAAACCATGTGAATTCATACTCGAGAATTAGAGTTTATTTTTTGGATAT
>JBDMZA010000623.1:0-4519 GCA_039770155.1 Clostridiales bacterium | reverse complement strand
GAACCTAAAAAATAATACCAAATTCTTTTCGTCTGAAGTTCGCTTAAATCGTGCGAATTCATACTCGAGAATTAGAGTTTATTTTTTGGATATCCCATAATCAAAAAATTACTCAAGAATGCCAATTTATTTTTTGGATATCCCTAGGAATAATTATAAACTAGAGTTTATAGTATTATTTTCAAATAAAATACAATTAAAATTTAATTGTTTATAAATATTATATCAAAGCAAATAACTTTTAATCAAATTTTTGTTATCAATATATATAAGAAACTCTCTAAGAAAAACCTAAAAAATAATACCAAATTCTTTTCGTCTGGAGTTCGCTTTTTTATATAACAAAAACAAAAATTAAAAACAGAAAACTGGGATATCCCAGTTTATTAGTAATTAATTTCCCTAAATGTCATTAGTAAACCCTAAAAAAATAATATCACATTTTTAAAATCTGAGAATCACTAAAATCATGTGCTTCATTATTTTAAAATTTAAATTTTTTTTTTGGATATCCCTATTAAACTCTTTCCATATATTCTCCAGATCTAGTATCAACTTTTATTGAATCTCCCTGATTAACAAATAATGGCACTTTTATTACTGCGCCAGTCTCTACTGTAGCAGGTTTAGTCGCTCCTGTAGCTGTATCTCCTTTGTATCCTGGTTCTGTTTCAATAATTTTCAATTCAACAAATGTTGGTGGTTCTATTCCAAATACACTTCCCTTAAATGATAAAATTTTCACAACCATCTCTTCTTTTACAAATTTTAATGAATCTCCTATGGATTCTTTATTTAAAGGTATTTGTTCATAATTTTCAATATCCATAAAATAATATAGTGTTTCATCATTATACAAATATTGCATATCTCTTCTTTCTATTTGAGCTCTTGGCATTTTATCAGTAGGATTAAAAGTTCTTTCAACTGTTGCACCTGACATTATATTTTTTAGTTTTGTTCTTACAAAAGCCGCTCCCTTTCCAGGTTTAACATGTTGGAATTCAATTACTTGAAATACTTGCTTATCCAACTCAAATGTTATTCCATTTTTAAAATCACCTGCCGAAATCATCTCTTTTACCTCCAATGTTTTATATAAAATTACACTATTCTAATTATTAAATATTAGAATAATTCAGGTAAATTTTCAATAGATTATTCACAATATTTAAAATTAAACATATTTTATTTTTTAAAGAATTATTATTTCCTTTGTTGATCCAGTTAAAATTTTTGATTTTTTATCCTCAACAACGACTATATCTTCTATTCTAACTCCAAAATTCCCTGATAAATATATACCTGGTTCTATTGTGGTAACCATATTTTTTAATAAAGTATTTTTTCCCGATGGCGAAACTTTTGGACCTTCGTGTATTTCCAAACCAACTCCATGACCTAATCCATGTCCAAAGCATTTTTCATATCCAGCATCAGAAATAACTTTTCTTGCAACCAAATCTACTTCAATTCCAAGTACACCGTCTCTTATAAATTCTATAGCTTTATTTTGAGCCTCTAAAACAATAGTATAAATTTTAAGCATATCATCTTTAGGATTTCCTAAGAAAACAGTTCTTGTCATATCTGAACAATATCCTTCATACACAGCACCAAAATCTAATAGAATTGCTTCACCTTTTTCAATAATCTTATCAGAAGCTATTCCATGAGGCATAGATGACCTATAACCCGAAGCTACAATTGTCTGAAATGATTCTTTTGTAGCACCATTTTTTTTCATGAAATACTCCATTTCAGCTGCAATATCTTTTTCACTTATATTTGGTTTAATATATTCTAAAATATGATTAAAAGTTAAATCAGCAATTTCTACAGCTTTTTTTATCTTTTCAATTTCTTTTTTATCCTTTATCATACGAATATCATCAATATCATTTTTGGCTGAAACAACATCAATATCAAAAATATGTTTTTTTATTTCATCATAATCAGTATAAGTCATAGTATTTCCTTCAAACACTATTCTTTTAACATTATGACTATTTAGCCGATCTCTTAGACAATCATAAAAATCATTATTTACCTTAACCAACTCACATTCAGGAGCCTCCAATAAGGCTTGTTCAAAATATCTAAAATCAGTAAATAAATAATTAATATCTTTTGTTACTAAAAGATATGCATATGAACCTGTAAATCCTGAAAAATAAGAATAATTTTCAAATTTTGATATTAATATTGAATCACAATTATACTTTTCAAATAAATTTTTTAATTTTTTAGTTTGTTTTTTCATAATTTCCTCCCCCAAAACCAAAATAAATAAGTGAATATAATGTATTTATTTTTTTCTTAAATTATAAATAGTCTGCAAAGCCATCAAGTAACTTATACTTCCAAATCCTGATATCTGTCCTATGCAAACAGGCGCTATAACAGACTTATGTCTAAAATCCTCTCTTTGATAGATATTTGATAAATGCACTTCGATTGTAGGTATATCAACAGAAGCTATAGCATCTCTTATTGCAATACTATAATGTGTATATGCTGCTGGATTAATTATAATGTAATCATATATTTCCCTTGCTTGATGAATTTTTTCAATAATTTCCCCTTCATAATTAGATTGAATAAAATCAATACTATATCCATTTTTTTTTGCCTCTTTATTCAATAATTCACCAATATCCTGTAGGCTTTTTTCACCATAGATACTTTTTTCTCTAACACCCAATAAATTCAAATTTGGACCATTTATTATTAATATATTCATAAAATTTCACCTACATCTTTTAAGTTAGAAAGTTTCAAGATCAACCTATTTTTGGAACTTCAATTGACCAATTTATTTTTTTACTGTAAATCATTTGCTAGTTTGTATTTTTTACTATCCTATAATACACCATATTTAAATTTATTACAATTTCATTATTTATTTAGTATGTCTGTATTTTTCTCAATAGGTTCATAATATGTATTATGCCCTGTTTCAAATCCTTTCTCATCTTCAATATAAAATTGCACTTTTTCAATAAAATCCAATTCTGTTAAAGAATTAACAATTGAATAAATAATAATCGATTCACCTATAGTTCCCTGAAGTGCAGTTTTAAAATCTTTAGAAAGATTTAAATTACATATTTTATCTTCAGTTTTAACCCATATTAATTTAACATTTTTTAATTTATCGGAAGAATTTTTTATTTTATTAAAAATCAACTCTTCTTTTTTATCAGTTCCTTCAGGAACTATAAAAGATTTTTCACTTAATTTTTCATCTTCATCACCATAATATATTCTAATATTATTTGATACAATTTCATCTTTTTTATTTTCATCTTCTTTATCTTCAATAACTACAGTTTTACCTTTTTTCTCAGTTGTTTCATTAGATGTAATCTTTTTATTATCTCTTGATCTATTAAAGATATCAAGATTATTTATACCATAAACTACTAAAAAAACTAGTACAACTGTTCCTGTTATACCTAATATAATCATATTTATCTTTTTCATTAGTATCTTTCCTTTCTATAATTAAGAAATATTTAAAATAAATTTTAATCATTATACATTATTTTATAAACATCCAAAAAATAAATCTACATTTTAAAGTAATGAAACAAAGGATTTTAAGAATGTGATATAAGTTTTTAGAGTTTTCTTGATAAATTATCCAAAATATTTTTATAGGATAATTTTTCTAAAAATTCATTCATCCTATTTTCATCATTTTCAAACAAAATTTCCAATGATTTTTTAAAATCAAGTTTTTTATCTTCAAGATTATATTCAATAGTATTATTCCCTTTAATAATATTTCTTATTGTTATATTATTTACATAAATTCTATACAAAGTATCATTATTAAGAATAAAATATGTTTTTTTCTTTTTATTTAACGTAATTAACCACAATAATTTCTTTAAAGACAATAGCGATTTTCTTCTAAATATTATTTTGAATTTTACAAAATCCTCTTCAAATCGAAACTCTAGAAATTTCAACTCTAAACTATTCTCTCTAAATAGTACACACCCCTCGCAAAAGAATTTTTCATTCTCACATTTTGAGGTCAATTGGCTATTATCATAAATAGACAAATTCTTAATCTCACTATTGATATAATTAATACTACATGAATTAGTGATTATTTCAAAACCTGATTTTATATTCAAAATTATTTTTTCTTTAACTTTTCTTATTTCATCTTCTATGTTTTCTACCAAAATTGGATTTTTATGTATATCCTCAAACTCTACTTTACATTCAAAAAAGCCTGTAACTTTTTGCTCTTCTGAAGTTTCAATATTTTTATATAAATTTTTCCTGTTTTTTTCATCCAATATCAATGTCATATCATTCATAGATTAGCTGAATAACAGCTTTTATCCCTCCTTTATATGATTTTTGTCAGCAAAGTTTTTATCAAGCCCAAAAAATAAACCTTAATTCTCGAGTATGAATTCAAAAGACGAAAAGAATTAGGAGAAAATCTTTTGGTTAAAGTTATTTTTCTCAATATATTAATATTAATACTATTTACAAT
>JBDMZA010000622.1:0-7698 GCA_039770155.1 Clostridiales bacterium | reverse complement strand
GGTTTGATCATTCTGATTCTCGTCATCCTCGTGTTAGAACAGGTTCATTACCTGTGTATAATAACTATTATGATGGTGTTTCAAAATATGGTGTTGGAGCAACAACCGCTTCGTCAATATTTGTTGAAGCAAATTACTTTAGAAATTGTAAATATCCTATGTTAATTTCATTACAGGGTTCTGATATATATAATTCAGGAGCTTATGATGGAAAGGGTACTTTTTCATCTGAAGAAGGTGGTATGATTAAGGCTTATAATAATACAATTATTGGAGAAACAAGATTTGTAGATCAAACAACAGAATCAACACAATTTGATGCAATAACAGTTTCAAGTGCTAACGAAAAATTAACAAACAGTTATTCTACTGTTAGTGGCGGAAATGTATATAATAATTTTGATACTGATAGTAGTATAATGTATTCTTATAAATCAGATTCACCAGATAATATTCCATCAATAGTTGAAGAAAATGCAGGTCGTTTAAATGGAGGAGATTTATCCTGGGACTTTGATGACTCAACTGATGATACAGACTATAATGTCAATTCAGATTTAATGAATGCAATTAAATCTTATAAATCCGATTTAGTATCTATATATGGTGAATCTTCCAGTAGCAATTCAGAAACTACAGCAACAACAACTTCAACTGCTTCTACTACAGCTGCACCTACAGCTACAGCTACAACTACATCAACCTCTTCCCCAATCACAACAGGATCTTATATACATAACTTTACAGTAGATGGTTTGGAAAGTGATTTCTTTTCAATTAACGGAAAGCTTTCAACATCAAAAGGAACTGTTACTTATGGTGATTTAACTCTAACTCAGTGTTTGAAAATTGAATCTTCTACTTCAATAAAGTTTACAACAACAGAAGAAATGACCTTAACTTTGGTTTTCAATCCTGATAACAGTTCTAATATCAAAATAGATAATACAACCTATGAATTAACTACAGATGGTTTATTAACTCTTGATTTAAGTTCTGGAAGTCATGAAATTACAAAGAAAAGTGTAGGAAACCTTTATTATATGGTATTAGATTGAGTATATTAATAAAATAAGATTATAATGTAATTTTATATAGGGAGATCATACAATATTTAAGTAAAATTACAGTATGAAAATAAAGAGCAGATATAATAATTATCTGTTCTTTTATTTATCCATATAAGGGATAGCCAAAAAATAAACTCTAATTCTCGAGTATGAATTCGGTATTATTTTTTAGGTTCTCCTAAGACAATTTTTTTATGAAAATATCACAACTTTAACGAATTTTCAAAAAAAGTTGACTAGTTTATTTTTTTAGGGTTTTCTTAATTATATAATTGTTATAATATTATTCATTAAAGATAAAGCAATTTATACTAAAAAATTAAGATTTTTTTGATGTTTCATAGTAATTAAATTTAAAGGAGGTAGTTATGTGGATAAAAAATTTAAAAATAGAAAATAATATTTTCTTAGCTCCTATGGCTGGTATTACTGACTACACTTTTAGAAAAATTTGTAGGAATTTAGGTTGTGGTCTTTTATATACTGAAATGATAAGTGCTAAAGGACTTTACTATAATGATGCTAAAACAAAAGAATTAATGAGGAGTTCAAAAGAGGAAAAACCTATAGCAATACAAATTTTCGGTTCTGAACCTGATATAATTTCGAAAGTTGTTTATGATTTAAATGAAAGCAATTTTGACATAATTGATATAAATATGGGATGTCCCACTCCAAAAATAACAAAAAATAATGATGGTGCAGCACTTTTAAAAGATCCTAAATTAGTTGGTCAAATTGTTAAAAAAGCTGTTTTGAGTTCTGATAAGCCAATTACAGTTAAAATCAGAAAGGGTTGGGATGATAAAAATATAAATGCTGTTGAAATTTCTAAGATAGTTGAAGATAATGGTGGAGCTGCTGTGTCAGTTCATGGAAGGACAAGAGAAGAACAATATAAGGGTATAGCTGATTGGGATATAATAAGAGAAGTAAAAGAAAACATAAGTATACCTGTTATAGGAAATGGCGACATCAAATGTTTTAAAGATGTAAAAGATATGTTTAATAAAACTAAATGTAATGCTATTATGATAGGAAGAAGTGCTCAAGGGAATCCATGGATATTTAAAGAAATAACAGAATATATGAAGGATGAAACAAAAAAAATCGAGAATAAGGTAAGTGATAAAATTCAAATGATAAAGTTTCATTTAGAAGGTATGATCAATGAATATGGAGAAGAAAATGGTATAAGGCAAATGAGAAAACATATAGCTTGGTATATTAAGGGTTTAAAAAATTCTGCAAAATTAAAAGATAAGATATTTAGAAGTATAAATAAAGATGAAATAATTGAGTTATTAGGAGAATTAGAAAATGATTAAAGAAACTAAGGAAAAAATACCAAAAGATTCCTATGTAGAGACGAGAGAAATGGTTCTTCCAAATGATACAAACCTATTGGGAAATTTACTTGGTGGAAGATTATTACATTTGATTGATATAGCAGGAGCGATGGTAGCTTCTAAACATTCAAATAAAATTGTTGCAACAGTTTCAATAGATAATGTGAATTTTAAAGAACCCATAAAATTAGGCGAAATTATTATATTAAGAGCTGTCTTAGTAAGAGTAGGAAGATCTTCTATGGATGTTTTAGTAAGAATTTATGGAGAAAATACAATGACAGGAAAAATTATCAATACAAATAGTGCATTTTTAACTTATGTTGCATTAGATGATGATCAAAAGCCGACTTTAGTACCAAGACTTAAAATAACTACAGAAGAAGAACAGAAGTATTTTGAAGAAGCCAATAAAAGAAAAAAGAAAAGGTTAGAAACTGATGATTGAAATTTTTAATAATATTAAAATAGATAAAACTAATGAGGAATCTATTTATATTCAAATATATAGAGAATTAAAAAAAATGATTTTAGAAGGAATTCTATTACCTGAATATAAATTGCCTTCAATAAGGAATTTGTCTGATAAATTAAGTGTAAATAATGTTACTATTGTTTCGACCTATAAAAAATTAGAAAGTGAAGGATTTGTCTATAAAAAATCAGGAAGTGGAACTTATGTTTCCAATAACTTTAAATTTGAATCAGATAACATTTATGAACTGCCTTATTTATTCAATTCAAATAATAAATACGATAACATGGAAAAAAATGAGAAAATAAATTTTGCAAGTCTTGCACCTGAATCAAAACTTTTTCCTGTTGAAAAATTTAAATTAGTTCTAAATGAGGTTTTAGAAAGAGATAAAGGAAATGCATTTAGTTATCAAAATGTTTCAGGATTAAATTCAATAAAGGAATCAATCTATCAAAATATTGTTTCAAAAAGATTTATTAAAACTGAATTAGAAAATATTCAAATAATTTCGGGTGCACAACAGGGGATTGATATAATTTCTAAAGTTTTATTAAATCAAGGAGATTATCTTGTAACAGAAAACCCATCTTATTCAAGTGCAATTGAAGTTTTTAAAAACAGAAAATGCAATATATTAAGTTTAGAAATAAATGAAAAGGGAATAGATTTTAATATATTAGAAAATTTTTTAAAAAAATATAAACCTAAAATTATTTATACAATTCCAACATTTCATAATCCTACAGGTTATTCTTATGATAATGATAAAAGATTGATATTTATGGACTTGGTAAATAAATATAATGTATATGTTATAGAAGATGATTATGTAAGTGATTTAAATTATGAAAATAATAATTATAAATCATTAAAATCAATAGATAAAAAGGACAGAGTAATATTTATCAAGAGTTTTTCGAAGATATTTATGCCTGGACTTAGAATTGGTTTTATGATAGTTCCGGAAAGCATAAGGGATAATATTTTAAGAGCAAAACATATGACAGATATATCAACATCAGCATTTATTCAAAGGGCAATTGATTTATATATTAGAAAAGGATTTTGGGAAGATCATTTTCTGTATATGGCTGATGTATACAAGAAAAAATATTTTAAAATGAAGAATGCAATAGAAAAAAATTTGAAAAATAAAGTAAAGTATTTCTTTCCAGGAGGAGGTTTGAGTATAATGATAAAACTTCCAATAGGTTATTCTGTTAACAATTTATTAGTTAAATTATTAAAAAGAAATGTTATTGTACTTCCAGGAACAGCCTTTTATAATGATATAGTTGTAAATCATGAGAGTATAATATTGTGTTTTGCATCAGTTGATGAAAGTAGGATTGAAGAAGGAATTAAAACAATATCAGAGATTATTTAGAAAATACTAATAAGTAATCTTGTTTTTTGGATGAATATTAAATATATTTATTGTATAAATTATTGTATAAATTATTGTATATATGGAGGTATTAATGTATAAATCAATGGCTGTAATAAATGGTGCATTAATAGCTGTTATGATTTTGTCTAATGGATTAATGGTAAAAGCATTTGGTAATACTCCTTCAGTTTTACTAAATCATTTAATAGGATTATCTTTTGCAGCAAGTATTTTTATTTTATCAAAAAGCAAATGGTGTAGTTTGAGGGAAATCCCCGTTTTTTATCTATTGGCAGGGATAACTGGTATTTTTACTGTTTATTTTACTAATGTTGCGTTTCTTGCTCTAGGAGCTACTGTTTCAATAGTACTTAGTATGTTTGGTCGTATTATAACATCTGCTGTTATTGATCACTATGGTTTAATGGGAATGAAAAAATATCATTTCAAACCGATAAAACTTATTGGTCTATTTTTTATGTTTATTGGTGTTATTTTAATAATTATAACTTAGGAATAGTCTAAAAATAAATTAGATTTTTCAGAGAAAAGAATTCTAATTTAATTTTTAAGTGTTTCTTAGGAGAAACTAAAAAATAATACTGAATTCTTTTTATCTGAAATTTGCTTGAATCATGCAAATTCATACTCTAGAATTAGAGTTTATTTTTTGGATATTACTTAAGCAGATCCCTTAAGGAGGGTCTTTAATGAATTATATTTTTGCCATGCTTGTTGGTGTTACAATTATTATATCAATGGTTCAAAATGGTCGTTTATCTAACTATATTGAAATTAAACAAGTTACATTTTTGAATTTTATGACAGGGCTTTTTGGAATTACACTTGTTTTTATTCTTACAAAAGAGTCTATAAGTATTTTTGGTAATTTTAGAGAAGTACCATTTTTAGGTTATACAGGTGGCATAATTGGTGTTTGTATTGTTTCAGGAGCTACAATAGTTGTTCGAAAGCTATCTACTATTGCAGCTACAATGCTTATGTACTCTGGACAATTATTAATGGGTTTTGTTATTGATAGTATCTTGGGTATTGAAATATCAATAGGTAAAATATTGGGCTGTATAATGATTATTATAGGTGTTTACTTTAACAGTTATATAGAGAATAAAAATATAGAGACTGATCTAGGTATGACTAAAAAATAATTGACTGTCAAAACTTATCCACAGGTAAACATAATTTATTAACATAATGTTGATAACTTGTTTTTAAAATTTAAATACTCTAAAAATATAGTATAGGATGAATTTATGAAATATTGTTAGAAACATAATGGAATATTTAAAAAAATAAATAGAGAAATTTATTTTGATATATAGATATCATAAGAGAAGTTAAATGGAGGTGAATTTAAATTATTATATCATTAATAGTTGCCATATCAAAAAATTACGTTATAGGTAAAGATAATCAAATTCCTTGGAGGATAAAAGGAGAACAAAAAAGATTCAAGGATTTGACAATAGGAAAATCAATAATAATGGGAAGAAAAACATATGAATCAATTGGTAAACCACTAAAAGATAGAAGAACTATAATGATTTCTAACACAAAAAGTATTGATGAAAAAAATTGCATGACAGTTAAATCTTTAGATGAAGCTTTTAAAATGACGAAAAACGAAGAAGAAGTGTTTATTGTAGGCGGTTCACAGCTTTATAGAGAAGTGCTTCCAATAGTTGATAAAATGTATATTACAATAATAGATAAAACTTATATTGGTAATATATATTTTCCAAAATTCAATAAAGATGAATTTAATATTACTTATAGTGAGAGAATTGATGGGGAAATTCCCTATACTTATTATACATTTATAAAAAAGTAATTTAGTAGTAGTCTATAAAGGTGAATTAATAATAAAATTAATTCACCTTTTTTATTTATGCCTTAAACAATAATAACTGCCATGAAATGTAAAACAAACATAATAATTGTGAATACATTAACAATTATGGGTAACTATAATCATAAAAATAATTAATGGCAGGTGATAAAAATGAGAAATATTTCAACTAAAATATCAATTATAGGAGCAGGATTCGTTGGATCTACCACAGCATATACAATAATGACCAGCGGTTTGGTTTCAGAAATTGTTCTTGTAGATATTTCAAAAGATAAATCAGATGGTGAGGTTATGGATTTAAATCATGGAATGCCATTTACAAAGCCAGTTAAAGTTTATTCGGGTACTTATGAAGATACAAAAAATTCAGATATAGTCATTATAACAGCAGGAGCAAATCAAAAACCAAATGAAACCAGAATTGATTTGGTAGAAAAAAATGTAAAGATATTCAAAAATATTTTGAGTGAATTACTAAAATATAATGATAATAGTATTCTACTGGTTGTAACAAATCCTGTAGATATTTTAACATATATAACATACAAGTATTCAGGATTTCCTAAAAACAGGGTTATCGGTTCCGGTACTGTATTAGATACTGCAAGGTTCAGATATTTACTAGCTGATCATACTAATATAGATCCTAGAAATGTTCATGCTTATATTATCGGTGAACATGGTGATACTGAAGTTCCGGCATGGAGTTTAGCTAATATTGCAGGGATTAGTATGGATAAATACTGTGATATATGTAATGGATGTGATAGAGATTTTACTAAATCAAATATATTTAATCAAGTAAAGTCAGCCGCATATGAAATAATTCAAAAAAAAGGTGCAACATATTATGCTGTTGCATTAGCTGTAAATAAAATAGTAGAGACAATTTTAAGAGATGAAAACTCAATTCTTACTGTATCAAGTTTTTTGGAAAATAAATATGGTTTAAATGATATCTGTATAAGTGTTCCGACAATAGTAAACAAAAATGGAGTAGAAAGAATCTTAGAATTACCATTAAGTACTTATGAACATGATTTATTAAAAAGATCCTCTGACTCATTAAAAGGTGTAATTAATAAATTAAATTTGTAAATGATGAGGAGAATTTTAAAAAATAATACTGATTTATAGTTTATAGCATATCGGGTTGAGAATGTTTCATTTTCAACCCATAAATATATCATAAATATTTATTACACTATGGAGAACCTAAAAAATAATACTAAATTCTTTTCGTCTGAAGTTTGCTTAAATCATGCGAATTCATACTCGAGAATTAGAGTTTATTTTTTGGATATCCCTTAGTAAAAAATTTAGGCTATTATATTTGCATATTCATTTTATTTTTTTAATTATACATACAAAAATGAGTTTAATTTAGCAAGTTATGTTTGGAGTATAGAGATTTATAAAAATTTATTTGTAATTAACATAAATATTTTTATAATAATATTGTGTTATAATGTATTATTATAGTATAAATCTATTTTGTTTTCAGTCACTTCCTAATAAAATTCAAACCAAATTAGTTT
>JBDMZA010000621.1:0-8154 GCA_039770155.1 Clostridiales bacterium | reverse complement strand
TTTAATTTATTAAAGGATGTTTTTGGTTACTGAAAATTATCAGATAATGGTTATTGTTTAAGGGGTGTCTGAAATATGGATGGAAATCTTATGAAATATAAAGAAATATTTAATTTAGAGAAATTACTTATTAATCCTAAAATAAGAAAAACAAAAGAAACTTTGGATATGATTATTTCGGAAGATTTTATTGAATTTGGTATATGTGGTAATATATGTGATAAGAATTGTACTATAAATGATTTAATGAATGAAAAAGAAAAATATATGAAAATTAGTGAATTTAGAATAAGACAACTGGATGATTGTGTTATTCAAGCAACTTATATAGTAAGTAATTTTGATGAAAATGGCAAGAAGATAAAAAATTCGTTAAGGAGTTCTATTTGGAGGCTTATTGATGAGAATTGGCAAATAATTTTTCATCAGGGTACTAATATTATATGTTAGATAATCAAAAATTTCATAAAACAATTTTTTCTAAAAGTATTGATAGTTTTAAGAATTTTTGAAAAAAGTTGATAAGTTTGTTTTTTGATTCCTTTGATAATTTATTGAAAGGTGTGTAGTAAAATTTGAATGACTATTTTATAATTGGATTAGGAAATCCAGGAAAGAAGTATGAAAATACAAGACATAATGTAGGATTTGAAGTAATTAACTATTTAGCTCAAAAAGTAGGAATTAAAAGAACACAAATAAAACATAAAGCAGTTATTGGAGAATCTAATATAGGTAATAGCAGAGTTTATCTTATAAAACCTCAAACTTATATGAATTTAAGTGGAGAAAGCGTTAGAAGTATTGTGGAATGGTATAAAATAAATATTGAAAATTTAATTGTTATTTATGATGATATAGATTTAGATGTGGGCAAAATAAGAATAAGAAAAAAAGGTAGCGCTGGAAGTCACAATGGTATGAAATCTGTAATTTATAATCTAGGACTAGATAACTTTCCAAGAGTTCGAATAGGAATAGGTAAAAATCCAGATAATTGGAATTTAGCTGATTATGTTTTAAGCAAATTCTCAAAAAAAGAAATTGAAGAGATAAATAATTCTATTGAGGCTTCAGCAGAGGCAGTATTAAGAATTATAGATTTGGGGATAGATGAGGCAATGAATAAATTTAATAAAAAATAAAATTTTATTTGGAAAAATCTAAAAAAGAAATATAATTCTTAGGAATATCTAAAAAACATATTCTAATTCTCGAGTAAGAATTCAGTATTATTTTTTAGAGATTCTTAATTATAGGAGAAATTATGGGACTTGAGTATTTAGTTAATCCATTATTGGAGCTAAAGGAATATAAAAATATTATTGACAATTTAAATTTAAAAGATGTTAATATTGTTGGGCCAGTTGATTCACAAAGAGCTCATATAGTTTACTCTATATGTGAAAATAAAAATAAGAAAGCTTTATTTATAGCTTCGAACGAATTTTTCGCCAGAAAATATTATAATGATTTTACGTTTTTATTTGGAGGTAATGTTTTATTATATCCTTTAAAACAAGTAGAATCGCATAAAATTGAAGCTCAAAGCCATGAAGAAAGCCATATTAGAATAAGTGTTTTAGATCAGATGCTTAAAAATAATTACTCAATTGTGGTAACTTCTGTTGAGGCAGTTTTACAAAGTATCGAAAGTAAAGACGTTTTTTTAGAAGGAAAAATAAAAGTTGAAATTGGAATGGAGTACCAATTAGATAAACTTATTAAGAAATTAATATTAATAGGTTATGAAAGAGTTGACAGTGTTGAAGTTAAAGGACAATTTGCAGTCAGAGGCGGAATTTTAGATATTTTTACAATTAATAATCTGAAACCTGTGAGAATTGAATTTTTTGGGGATGAAATTGATTCAATTAGGCTTTTTGATGAAGAAACACAGAGGTCAATTAATAATGAAGGTAGTATTGAAATAGTTCCTTCAAGAGAGATATTTTATTTTAATAAAGATGAAAAAAATATTGCTAATTTAATATTAAGTGATTTAAGAGAAATTAGTGATGATGATGTTTATAATGAAAAAATATATAGTGATATAGAGAATATTAAAAATAAAATTTATTTTTCGAATATGGATAAGTATTTAACATATTTTTCAGAAACAGGGTGTATGCTTGATTATTTATCAGATGAAGATTTAATATTTATAGATGAAAAATACAGACTAAAGAATTCAGTAGATAATATTTATTCAGAACAATTTGATATTATAAATAATTATTTTGGAAGAACTTTGAAAAGCTTAAGAGAAAAATCAATTTATATATCATATGATGAATTAGTTTATAAATTTGATAAGTATAGAACAATTAATATAGATTCTTTAGATAATAGTAAAAATTATGACCAAAAGCATAGTATAGATACTTTATCAATTAATCCTTTTGAAGGTAGATTCGATGTTTTATTTAAAGAAATAAAACGATGGAAGAAAGAAAGAAAACGAGTAATTATATTAGTAGGATCAAAACTTAAGGGTGAAAAGATTTGTGAAGAATTAATTAATGAGGATATTGAAAGTAGCTATATCGAAGATTGCAAAAATGATATTGAACCTGGACAAATAATTATAACAAGAGGTTTTTTAAACAAGGGATTTGAATATCCTGATATTGGTTTTGTTGTTGTAAGTGATAATGATATTCTAAGTGTTAAAAAAGAAAAAAGAAAACAATTAAAATCTGATAACTATCATAAAATTAAAACATTTGTAGATCTTAAAATTGGAGATTTTGTAGTACATCAATCCCATGGGATAGGCATTTATAATGGAATAAATACATTAGAAGTAGATGGACAAAAAAAAGATTTTCTTAAAATAAGATATAAAGATGATGGATATTTGTATATTCCAACAAATCAACTGGATTTGATTCAAAAATATATCGGATCAGAGGGTAAAACACCAAAAGTAAGTAAACTTGGTGGCAATGACTGGATAAAAGCTAAAAGAAGAGTTAAAGAGTCGTTAAGAACATTAGCAGATGAACTTATAAAATTATATGCACTTCGTAGAAATAAAAAAGGATTTGCATTTTCTAGAGATTCAGTGTGGCAAAGTCAATTCGAAGATTATTTTATATATGAAGAAACAGAGGAACAATTAATTTGCACTGAAGAGATAAAAAGGGATATGGAAGAAGATAAACCAATGGATAGGTTATTGTGTGGTGATGTAGGTTATGGAAAAACAGAAGTAGCATTAAGAGCTATTTTTAAAGCAGTAACTGATGGTAAACAAGTAGCTTATTTGGTACCTACAACAATTTTGGCACAACAACACTATACTAGTTTTAAGGAGCGACTAAAAGAATTTCCTGTAAATATTGAAGTTATTAGTAGATTTAAAACAAAAACACAGCAAAAAGCAATATTAATTGAACTTTCAAAAGGAAGTATAGATATTCTTATAGGGACACACAGACTATTTCAAAATGATGTGAAATTTAAAGATTTAGGCCTTTTGATTGTTGATGAGGAACAGAGATTTGGAGTTTCGCATAAAGAAAAAATTAAAAACCTAAAGCCAAATATAGATGTATTAACATTATCAGCAACTCCTATTCCAAGAACTCTACATATGTCTTTAGTTGGTATAAGAGATATAAGTACCATTGAAAATCCACCTAAGGGAAGATACCCTGTAAAAACATATGTACTTGAATATGAAGAAGAAACTATAAAAGATGCTATTTATAGAGAATTATCCAGAAAGGGACAGATATATTATTTGTTTAATAATGTAAAGTCTATTAATTTAAAATTAGCCGAAATATCAAAATTAGTACCAGATGCAAGGGTTTCTTATGCACATGGTCAAATGTCTGAAAGAGAATTAGAAAAAATTATGACTTCCTTTCTAGAAAGAAAATTCGATATTTTAATTTGCACAACTATTATCGAATCGGGTCTGGATATGCCAAATGTAAATACAATTATTGTGGAAAATTCTGATAGATTGGGGTTATCACAATTATATCAAATTAGAGGACGAGTGGGTAGGTCCGACAAGATTGCTTATGCATATATAACTTATAGAAAAGATAAGATATTATCTGAATTATCTGAAAAGAGGTTAAAAGCAATTAAGGAATTTACAGAATTTGGTTCAGGATTTAAAATTGCTATGAGAGATTTAGAGATACGAGGTGCTGGAAATATATTAGGATATGAACAACATGGACAAATGGATGCTATTGGCTATGATATGTATTGTAAACTATTAAGTCAAGTTATAAAAGAACAAAAGGGTGAAGTTTGTGAAGATGATGAGAATGAAGTAGTTGTAGATTTGAAATTTAGTGCATATATCAATGATAGATACATATCAGATGAAGAACAAAAAATTGAAATGTATAAAAAAATATCATCTATACATAAGGAAGAAGATATTTCCGATATTGAAGATGAGTTTACAGACCGATTTGGTGGTATCAATGAGGATGTAAGTAATCTTATTTTAATATCTTATATTAAAAATACAGCATATAAGTGTGGATTTAATGCAGTATTAGAAAAAAATAATTATATTTGGTTTCAATATTCAAACATAAATAAAGTTAATTTAAATGAAGTTGGTAAAATAATGAACATAGAAAAAGGAAAATTACTTTTTAATGCAGGTAAATCTCCCTATATTTCTTATAATATAAGTAAAATTAACAGAAAAAATGTACTAAATAATATTAAAAAAATATTACAAGAAATAAATAAATTGAAGAATAATGACGAATAAAATATAATAAAACAATCAGATTAAATTAAAAAAATAAATGCTAAAGAAAATATAAAAAATAATACCAAATTCTTTTCTCTAAAGTTTTATTAAACCATATGAATTTATACTCTAGAATGTGGATTTATTTTTTTGCTATTCCTAAGAAATTTTAAAGTATCAACAATTATTGCAAGTGTTTTGTCTTATGTTTTAATATGTTTAATTGTATACTTATGAATATAATTTTAATGAGAATAAAGAATTTATTTGATAAAGTAATTATTAAATATATATTTATTAAAACTGATAGATATAATAATATAAATATAAGTAAGGCATAATCAAAAATTTCATAAGACAATTTTTTTCTGAAAATATCGATGGTTTAACGAATTTTCAAAAAAAATTGACTAGTTTATTTTTTGATTCTACCTAAGAGAAAAATACTTAAATTATATTTATTTACAAAAGTAAAAGAATGTAGAAAAATATATGAAGAAGACTTTTATTTTAAGAGAAGGATATTTTCTAAAATTAATGTATATTAAATTGTGAGGTTTTAAAATGAACTATAAGAGATATGATTTTGAAGATTTATTATTTATAATGAAAACACTAAGAGGAAAAAATGGATGTCCATGGGATAGAGAACAAAATCACGAATCCTTAAAAAAATATTTAATTGAAGAAGTATATGAAGTTATAGATACAATAAATAATGATGATGATGAATTTTGTGATGAATTAGGAGATTTACTTTTACAAATAATTTTTCATTCGCAAATTGCAAAAGAGAGAAATGCTTTTGATGTGGAGGATGTTATAAATAAGATTTGTAATAAGCTCATAAGAAGACATACACATATATTTGGTAAAGATGTAGCAGAAAATTCAAATGAAGTGATTAAAACTTGGGAAGAAATAAAGAAAAAAGAAAAAGGTATTGACAAATATACTGATGATTTAAAAAATGTACCAAAGACTTTTCCAAATCTATTAAGAAGTTTTGAAATTCAAAAAAAAGCAGCAAAAGTAGGATTTGATTGGGATGAAGTATCAGAGGCATTTAGTAAAATAAAAGAGGAAACTAAAGAATTAGAAGAGGTTTATAGAACAAATAATTTTAAAGCAACTGAAGAAGAAATAGGAGATTTATTATTTGCAGTTGTAAATGTTGCTAGATTTTGCGATGTTCAACCAGAATTGGCATTGAATAATACAATTAATAAATTTATTAATCGCTTTGAATATATTGAAAAAACAGCTGATTCTAATGGAAAAAATCTAAATGATATGACTTTAGATGAAATGGATAAGTTATGGAATGAAGCAAAAAAAAAGTAATTTGTAATAAAATTTTAAAGTAATATTTTAATAAATGAGAGGTATAAATAAATGAGAATAGATAAATATTTAAAAGTATCAAGATTAATCAAGAGAAGAAGTGTTGCCCAGGAAGCATGTGATAAAAAAAGGGTGAAAATAAATGATAAAGAAGTTAAATCTGGAGCAATTGTTAAGACCGGAGATATTATAGAAATTGATTTTGGAAAAAGTGTTACAAAAGTTGAAGTTGTAAATATTACAGAACATGTTAAAAAAGATGAAGCTAAAGAAATGTATAAAATTATTTAAATGTGTTTACGATATACTACAATGAGATTAAGTTATGAGAAACTAAAAAATAATATTGCATTCTATTAGTTTTAAAGTAACTTGATTTATGTGATTTTATACTCAAAAATATTGATTTATTTTTTGAATATCCCATAAATAAAACAGCAAATTTTTTGGTTTGGAAATTTTGATGTCTCTTAGGATATCCTAAAAAGTAATACCCAATTCTTTTCACCTGAAACTTTTTTAAATCATGTGAATTCATATTTTAGAATTAGAGTTTATTTTTTTGATATTCCTTAGCAAAAAATAAATGATCAACTCTTTGATTCAATACTTAAAATGGTGATATTATTTAACATCCATTTTATAATATAAGAATTTATAGATCTGCTTTTAACATCAATTTTGATTGATTTTAAGGAGGATATAGTATGAAAAGAAGAAAGATTAAAATGAAATTTGTGTTTTTTTGTATTATGGTTATATCTTCAATATTTTTTTCAGTAATATATATAGAACAACAAACATTGATTGACAAAAAATTAAATGATTTAAATAGGGTTGAAGATAATATAGAAAAAGAAAAGCAGATAAGTGCAGAACTAGAAAAAGAAAAGTTGAAGTTAAATACTGATGATTATATTGAAAGAATTGCAAGAAATAAATTGGGGATGGTTAAACCTGGAGAAAAAGTTTATATTGACATTAATAATAATTAATTATAGAAAATTTAGAAGCAGCCAGGTTTTTTTATTTGAGAATTACCAAAAATATGTAATTTATTACTTGAAAAGGAAGAGTTATTTTTTTGCTATCCCTGTCAAATATAAAACATGTAAATTTTAAGTAAAAGATAAATAAATATAAGATTAGTTCTATTGACTAAACAAAGTATATACTATATAATCAATGGTGTATGTATTTATTAAATATTTGAAATGTTATTATATGGATGTTTACTTTTTGAAGTAATAAATTTCTTTTTTTCAATCTAATTAATAAAGATTTTAATACTTTACTACTAAATTTTCATTATTATTTATATTTTAAAACATATAAGTACATATAATGGGTGCAAAAAAATGTAATCGAGCAAAAATTATTGAAAGGTGAAACTTAAGGAGGATTTTATTTAGTATGCTGGTTGAAGTTGGAAAAATAATTGAAGGTAAGATTTCTGGAATAACAAAATTTGGAGCGTTTGTTGAATTTTCAGATGGCAAAACTGGTTTAGTGCATATCTCAGAGGTTGCACAGGAATATGTGAAGGATATCAAAGATCATTTGAAAGAAAATGAGGTTGTTAAAGTTAAAGTTGTATCTGTTAATGAGAACGGAAAAATAAGCTTATCAATAAAAAAAGCATTTAGTCAAAAAGAGAATTATAAAACTAAAAGGCCAGCAGAAACTAAATGGAATAGCAAAAAAGTGCCTTTTGAAGAACAATTGGCTAAATTTTTAAAAGATAGTGATGAAAAGTTACATGATTTAAAAAAGAGCTGCGAATCAAAACGTGGTGGCGGATACAAAAAAACAATATAAAAATAAAAAAAAAGTTTTGAAAAAGTGTTGACATATTAGCAGAGAATGTACTATAATAAACGAGTCGCTGAAACACAGTGACTTAAATGCCGAAGTGGCGGAACTGGCAGACGCACAGGACTTAAAATCCTGCGATGTTAAAACATCGTACCGGTTCGATTCCGGTCTTCGGCATTGTAAATGGCGCGGAGTGGAGCAGTATGGCAGCTCGTCGGGCTCATAACCCGAAGGTCGGTGGTTCAAATCCATCCTCCGCA
>JBDMZA010000620.1:0-3826 GCA_039770155.1 Clostridiales bacterium | reverse complement strand
TAATCAAAAATTTCATAAGACAATTTTTTTCTGAAAATATCGATGGTTTAACGAATTTCCAAAAAAAGTTGACTAGTTTATTTTTTTGATATCCCTTAGATGATTATATTTTATACTTCTTCAAACAATTAGTCCAACAAAAAAAATTTATCTATAGGAAATCCTAAAAAAGAACTCCAAATTATATAAAATTAAATTTACATTTGACAATTTATAAAAATTATTTTAAAATCATTTTTAAAGAATTTATAATTAAATTGAAACTTCTCTTTTTGTTGAAGTAATTTTTCTACAAAATAGAATTCTCAATTTGGGTATTAAAAAAATAAAATTTATTAAAAATAATTATATAATTGAATCATATAACTGACGGAAGTGGGTTTAACCACATGGAGTATGATTCTTAGTATTTTATCGACCGTCTGGGTAAATTTTTATAACTCAGGCGGTTTGTGTTATTTAAAAGTTATTTAGGAACAGCACAAAAATAAATCTACATCTTAAAATAATATTATATTATTTTTTAGGTTCTCCTTAGAAATATACTTTCAATATTATATTTATCGTTTAAAATAATGGAGGAAATAATTATGTTAAAAAATAAGTATTGGAATAATTTTAATTCAGGCATATGGAAAGAAAAAATTAATGTGCGTGATTTCATCATAAAGAATTATAAGCCCTATGATGGAAACTATAAATTCCTATCTAAATCTACAGAAAAAACTAATCTTTTATGGACTAAATGTACAAAATTGATTGATTTAGAATTTGAAAATAATGGTGTTTTAGATATAGATGCTAATACAATTTCTGGTATAGATAATTATAAGGAAGGATTTATTGATAAGAATCTTGAAATCATTGTCGGACTTCAAACAGATAAACCCCTAAAAAGATCAATACTCCCTTATGGTGGCATACGCATGATTAAAAATGCTTGTAAAAAATATAATTTTGAGTTATCTGAAGATGTAGAAAATATTTTTACAAAATACAGAAAAACTCATAATGATGGAGTTTTTTCTGCTTATACAAATGAAATGAAAAAAGCCAGAAAGTCAGGAATAATAACAGGATTACCTGATGCTTATGGGCGAGGTAGAATTATTGGTGATTACAGAAGAGTTGCTCTTTATGGAACGAATTTTTTGATTTCTCAAAAAGAAACCGATCTAGAAAATCTTTCAAATGTTGAAATGAATGAAGAAAATATAAGAACTAGAGAAGAAGTTAATGAGCAAATAAAATCATTATTTGAACTTACAAACATGGCAAAAAAATATGGCTTTGATATATCTGAACCAGCCAAAAATTCTTTTGAAGCAATACAATGGACTTATTTTGCATTTTTAGGTTCAGTTAAAGAAACAAATGGAGCCGCTAATTCTTTAGGAAGAGTCAGTACTTTTTTTGATATATATATATCAAGAGATTTAAAAAATAAATCTTTGACAGAATCTGAGGCTCAAGAATTAATAGATCAATTTGTCATAAAATTAAGACTAATAAGACATTTAAGAACACCTGAATATAATGATTTATTTGCTGGTGATCCTGTATGGATAACTGAATCAATAGGAGGTACAACTGATAAAAACATTCATATGGTAACAAAATCTTCATATAGGTTCTTACAAACATTATACAATCTTGGTCCATCACCTGAACCAAATCTTACTATTTTATGGTCAGAAAATCTTCCCAAATATTTCAAAGAATTTTGTGCCAAAATTTCAATTGATACGAGTTCAATTCAATATGAAAATGATGATCTTATGAAAAATAATTTTTCAGATGATTGTGGAATTTCATGTTGTGTTTCCGGAATGGAAATAGGCAAAAACATGCAATATTTTGGTGCCAGATGTAATCTTCCAAAACTGCTTCTTTTATCACTTAACGGTGGAAAGGATGAAATTACTGGTGAACAAATAGGTCCCCTATCAGAAACATATAAAGAAGATTATTTAGATTATGAAAAAGTTTTATCACTATATAAAAATGCTCAAAAATGGTTAACTAGTTTATATGTTAATACAATGAATATTATTCATTATATGCATGATAAATATGCCTATGAAAGATTAATGATGGCATTGCATGATACTAAATTAAAGAGATTTATGGCTTTTGGAATTGCTGGTTTATCTGTAATTACAGATTCTTTAAGCGCAATAAAATATTCAAAAGTTAGGGTAATTCGAAATAAATACAATCTAATAACTGACTTTGAAACCATTGCTAATTATCCTAAATTTGGTAATGATGATGATAGAGTAGATGATATAGCTAAATTAATCATTACAGATTTTTTCAATAATCTTAAAAAGCATAAAACCTATAGAAATTCGAAACACAGTTTATCAATTCTAACCATAACATCCAATGTTGTTTATGGTAAAAAAACAGGATCAACACCTGATGGAAGAAAGATAGGTGAACCATTTGCACCTGGAGCAAATCCAATGCATGGAAGAGATAATCTTGGAGCTCTTGCTACATTAAATTCTGTATCAAAATTGCCTTTTAAAAATTGTTTAGATGGAGTTTCGCTAACTTTGACACTAGTGCCTAAATCTCTGGGTAGAGATTATAATACTAGATTGTCAAACTTAGCTTCTATGCTTGATGGTTATTTTTATATTGGAGGTCATCATTTAAACATAAATGTTTTAGAAAAAGAATTATTAGAAAATGCTATGAAAAATCCTTATAAATATCCTCAACTAACAATAAGAGTTTCAGGATATGCAGTTAACTTCATAAAATTAACCAAAGAACAACAACTTGAAGTTATTTCAAGAACTTTTCACAGTAATATTTAGAATAAACACTTTAATAATTTCAAAATAAAATAATGATTTATTTTTTATAGATAGGATGTGTTCTTTTTGAGTCTAACAGGTAATATTCATTCTTTTGAATCTTTTGGAACTTTAGATGGTCCCGGAATCAGATTTGTAATATTTTTACAGGGTTGCAATTTTAAATGTATATATTGTCACAACCCTGATACATGGAATTTTAACAAAAATAATATCTATACAACTAAAGAATTAATAAATATTATATCAAAATATATACCCTATTTTAAAAGTTCTACTGGAGGTATAACAATTTCAGGTGGCGAACCCTTTCTACAAATAGACTTTGTTATTGATTTATTAAAAGAATGCAAAAAAATAAATATTCATACTGCGATTGACACAAATGGATATTTAAATGTTTTTTCTAATGAATATTCAAATACACCAGAAAAATTTAATTATTTACTAGATTATACTGACTTATTTTTAGTTGATATAAAACATATGGATAAAAATAAACATATAGATTTAACAGGTAAAGATAATGATTCTGTATTAAAATTTATTAATTATTTAGATATAAAAAACAAACCTTTTTGGATAAGATATGTTATTGTTCCAGGATATACAGATAGTTCCCAAGATTTAAAAAAATTATCTCAATACATTAAAACCTTTAAAAATATAAAAAAAATTGAATTACTTCCATTTAATAAAGTTGGTGAATACAAATGGAAACATTTGAAATATACATATTTACTTAAAAATGTTAAAGAACCGACTAAAAAATATATACAAAACTTAGAACGCCAAATATATTCCAATATATAATTAATTTATTTAGAAAAACTAAAAAATAATATCACATTTTAAAGTCTTATAATCACTAATATTAAATTACATTGGTCAACAAACTAAGGAGAACCTAAAAAATAATGCCATGATTGATTTTAGTAGAAATTAGTATTATAATTTAGTTTATAAAATAAATAACATTTATTATCAATATTTTATAG
>JBDMZA010000619.1:0-3470 GCA_039770155.1 Clostridiales bacterium | reverse complement strand
TATGAAATTTTTGATTATGCCTTATATGAAAAACTATTATTGTATAACTCCTATTGGTCCTAATTAATCAAGCGTTTCAACATATCCTTTAGTTCCATTGAGTCTGATTTTTTGACCGTCCTTGATTAATTTAGTCGCATTTTCTACACTGACTACAGCAGGAAGACCGTATTCTCTTGAAATTACCGCCCCGTGAGTCATAAGACCACCAACTTCAGTAATTAGACCTTTAATAGATACAAATAATGGTGTCCAACTAGGGTCGGTAAATTCTGTGACTAGAATATCGCCTTCTTCAAAATCAGCTTCTTCCATACTAGAGATAACCCTCGCTCTTCCTTCAATAACACCAGAGGATACAGGTACACCAACTAGTGAATGCTCAGGAATATCTTCTTTGTTGTATTCACTTTCTATTACATCTCCATCTGAGGTGATAAGTCTTTGAGGAGTAAGCCTTTCATAATGTTTGTATTCTTCTTTTCTTTTTTCAATAATACTGTAATCAAGAGTAAGAGAATTAACTATTTCTTTAAATTCATCAAAATTTAGATAATATACATCCTCTTTTTCTTTTATCAGGTTTAGTTCAAGTAACTTTTCAGCTTCTTTCAAAAGAGCTTTTTTATAGATATAGTAACGCTTTATATATGAAAACTTTGGATACTCTCTATATCCTATATAATTACGAATAATACTTGCAATACTTCTAATTTTCTTCGCGTTTCTTTTACCATTAAAGAGTTTTTCAACTTCTTTAGCATAATACTCAATTTTTTCTTCTGACTCTTTGATACCTTGTTCAAATTTTATCTTCTTGGAATTAGATTCAAAATTATTTACGTTGTTCATGATAAATGGAATTAATTTTGTAGGTTCTTCTGACCATCGAGGAACAGTGATATCTATATCTCCAGAACATCTCATACCATATGAATCAAGATAATTCTTTATGGAGTTATAAACATGTTCTCCGCCTTCTAGTTTTAAAATATCGTCAAAAAAGCTGTCGTTATTTGCATTTTTAAAATACTCAATAATTTCTGGATATTTTCTAACTACATCAGCTACATCCAATAGTTCAAGACCGGTATCTGATGTTACACTATTAGGAATTGATTGAATTATAGTATCTGCTGCATTCTCTATACCTATCCATTTCTTGATTTTTTTGTTAAACCACATGGTAGATAGCATAACAGAAGTAATTACTCCAGCATTAGGTGGTTGCATTAGCTTTGTTCTTCTATCTTCATGATTCTCATATATGAAGTCAAAAACTTTGCTACCTGATAGTTTATTGATATTATCTTCCATTTTATCTATGGATTTTTGCTCTTCAACTATAAAGTTCTTAATAATGTTAGGGTCGTTCTTTTTATACATTTTATAAGCATGACTTATAATTGATAGACCTCCGGAGTTATTACCTGACTGGATTACCTTTTCCTTACCCTTCTTAAGCTGTCTGATTATATGTTTATCTTTACATACTTTTGATATGGATTCTGTAAGAAGAGTATCTCCAATAATTCCTATAATTTTTTTGGTCATGAATCGGCCCAGTAGTGTAGCTAAATCATGGGATAAATCACAGTATATTCTGCCTCCGATTACTTGGTATGGAGGGTTACTAATAGCTGATCTAAAAAAATATACTCCAAGAGGTTTCAGAGGAGCAGTCATCATCTGTAAATGACCTGCTGATAGGAAAACCCTTGTTTCTCCACTATCTACTTTTGGTAGTGGGTACAGAGTTGTGATGGGTCTACTTTGTAGAATATAAATCTTATTATCTTTAATACACCATTCTATATCTTGAGGATGTGAATAATGTTCTTCAATATATTTTCCGATTTTACTAAGCTCTAAAATTACACTATCGCTTAGAGCTGGTAATTTTCTATTATTATCATCAATTAGTTCTTCTATAGTTCCTCCATCTGATGAAAATTTTATTTGAATTTTCTTGTCAGAAATAATTTTACTTATTATTTTATTATCTCTAACTTTAAAATTATCACAGTTAACTAGTCCAGAAACTAAAGATTCTCCTAGACCATAACTAGCATCAATGGATACAACTTTTCTATTAGATGTTTTAGGATCAGCAGTAAACATGATTCCTGAAACACTGGGTTCTATCATTTCTTGTACTATAACAGATAAACTAATCTTATCATGAAGGAAGTTGTTTTGAATTCTATATATTATTGCTCTTTCAGTAAATAAGGAAGCCCAGCATTTCTTAATATGTTTTAGAATAGAATTTTTTCCTGAAATATTTAAGTATGTATTGTGTTGTCCTGCAAAGGATGCAGTAGGCAAATCTTCAGCTGTAGCACTGGAACGAATTGCAAAGGATTTATTTATATCGTATAGATACAGAGTTTTTATTAATTCTGTTGACAAATCAGCAGGTAACTCAAAATCTTCAATACTATTTTGTAGTTTATCACTAATAGCTATTATTAATTCTTTGTCATCTAACTTAAGAGTATTTAGGCTTTGTAGTTGCTTTACTATATTAGTATTATCATTAACTATTTTTGTGAATGCTTTAGTAGTAATGCAAAAGCCATCTGGAACATTTATTTTATCTAGTTTAGACAATTCTAGAAGATTATAACCTTTGCCGCCTAGAAGATTGATATTATTTTTTTCTATTTCATTGAAAGTACAAATGTATTTACTCATTATTATACCTCCTTATTTTCAATGCCATGACGAATTATATCTAAAAAACTATTTTTCTTTTTAAAAAATGAATCCCAGTACTCATCATCATTCAGCTTAGAATCATCAGTTAAATCCTTAGCAAGTTTCATTCTAAAATATCCTGAAATCGCATTTATAAGTTCAAAAGCTTCTATGGGATTTACTTCATCTCTAAAGGGAATTTCACTAAATAGCTTTTTTATTTGCTCGTTCATAGTGTTATTGTAATCTTTATATTTAATCTCCATATGTTCTTCAAACATTTTTATGTCTTCTTTTAATTCATCTGGAGTAGAGTGGAATGCTTCGAAGAGTAGTTTACTTACTTTAGGGTTATTTCTTAAGTAAGCAACTTTATATTTACCAGTATTTTTTTTAGCGTCAAAAAAGTTATCAAATTCTAAATATGGTTCATTTGAAATTTCTATTGCCATTTTGTCAAAACATCTTTCTAGTATACTTAAATATAATTTCTTTTTACTCTTAAAATGATAAAAGAGTAGTGATTTAGATATTCCAGCTGTATCTGCTAATATAGCTGTAGAAGTCTTAGAATAACCCTGTTCTACAAATGTATTAAAACATATGTCTAGTATTTTTTCTTTTTCATATACTTTTAAAGGCATATAAATATCTCCTTATACTAACCGATGATTAGTATAATTATATTCCTATACAGACCGTTAGTCAATAATAATGAAAGTGATTATTATAACTGTGTAGAGAATCATTTTGAAAAACTTGAAGGAGTA
>JBDMZA010000618.1:0-7016 GCA_039770155.1 Clostridiales bacterium | reverse complement strand
GTATATGATGATTTATTTTTTGATTTAAATCCTATTGGACTTAATTTTTTTATATTATCAAACTTAGTAATAATATTAGGTTGCTGTTTTTCATATTCTTCATCGCAACTATCTAAGCTACTTTTTATATTTAATAATTTTAAAACCTTAGTATTTATATTGCGACGCTCTGTATTATCAATTATTTTTTCCCGTTTTAACTGTATTTCATCATGTTTATTAGTTGAATCTTCACTAATAATATTGCTTTGATCTGTATATTTAATAAATTTTTGTTCGAGTCTAGTAATTTTAAAATTAATTACATCATTCAATATTTTTAATATTCTACTAAAATAGCTTTTTGATTCACTAACTAGATCCTTATCAATAAATAAATTTATTATAAACTGAGGTAACTGTATTATAAGCAATTCGACTATAATACATAAACTACAATTTACCAATAATACAAAATGTTTTTTAAATATCCATAATGAAAAATAATTATCTATCATATTTACAAATTTCAATCCTACATTGAGACTGTTATCTGTAAGCATTGTAAAACTTATACTGGCTATAATAGACATTAATAAAATAATATTTAATAATTTTTTTGAAGTATCAAACATCCGTTTATTCTTTAGAAATGGTCTATATAATACCATTCCAATTTTACTAAATTCAAGACATATAACTAACAATAAAAGTGGGATATTCAAGCCATTTATACCATCAATATTAATTAATGTATCTTTATCTAGTTTAAATGCTCCATTTGTAAAAAACATAATACTAAAAATCATACTACATAAAAAAAATAATATAAGAAGTGGTATAAAATATAATAAACTTGTTATTCTACCAATATTTTTAATTGCATTTTTCATTCCTAAACATCACCTTTCTAAACCTTTTCAATTTAGATAAAATTTATTGTTATCTATTTCTAATTTTGTGCAAATGACTATATAAAATATTGCTATTCCATGTTGAAAAATTAATTGGAATATTTGTAGCCTTCTTTTGTATTGGTTTTTCAAGTATTTCAAATTTTTTATAGTAGTCAAATACTATTCTCCTAAAATAATCTGATGTTATTTTTAGATACTTACAGATTGTCATATGTTTTTTTCCATCTATAAACATAATTATTGCTTTATCTTGAATACTTCTTGAATCATTTTTTATCCAATCATTTAATTTTGTTTTATTATATTGTAAAATATTTTCTTTATTTTGATTTAATTTAATTGCTGTATTATTCATAATTTCATTCCCCTTAATTGATTAAATTTTTATATTCTTAAAATTGATTTAAATCACCTTATTTGACATATAAAATCTTTTTATGGATAAACATTCCCATAAAGAATTAACCCTCTATTATTTGTTTTATTGACATAGAATCCAAGTCAGACATGTTACTATTTTGAGATTTTAATTTTTGTTGCTTAATTTTTCTTATTACATCCAACCTAAGATAATTAGGCATTTTATTTTCATTTTCAAATCTATCTTTCAAAGATTCATATATTCGTATAAAATTACTTCTTTCAATAGCTAAATTTTGAGACATTTTAATTTCTTTAATACCTATACTTTTGAGAGCTTTTAACTCTAATTCATTTAATCCATAGTTTTCTAGATTGTATGCTACTCCTGGATAATTTGGTAAGTTTATTGCAACTTTAAAACATTTTTCCCATGACTCTCCAGCTGTTTTTATTTCACCATTAAAAACAGCTAATTCAGTTAATATATCGCTAATTGTAGGTGGCCATTTATTAATCACTGTATATCGCTTTAGTGCATTTAAACAATCATTAATACTATGCTCGCTTAACATATCGTTCCATGATTCAATCATAATAAGCATTTCTTCTTTTGACATATTCATAAAAAACTTATAATAAAATGACTTTATCTTACCTAAAAATAAAACTGTATCTTTATTAGTCAATAAAATCACCTCTTTCATTCCGATCAAATTCTTGGTATATCTCCTTCAATACATCCATTTGTGATACATTCTCATTTTTATTATTATTTCTCTTTTTATATGCAGTTATAACCCATGATAATATAGCTCTGTAATCAGATTTGTATTTTTTACCAGAAGAGCCTTTATAATTATCTAAAATAGTAATCATTTCTTTTGTTGCCTGTTCTCCATGTTCCAATTCTAATATTTCATATTCATTTTTTGACATAGAAACGAACTCAGCATAGTTTACTAAACTAATTTTTTTAGATTTATTTTTTTTTGCTTTATAATTATTATCCTTATTAATAGTATCCTTATTAATAGAATCCTTATTAATAGAATCTTTGTTATGTAGATTATACATAAGGCTTGTATCATTTTTATATAAGGCTTGTCTAGATTCTACATAACCTTTATCTATATTTTCCACAAGGTTATCTATATTTTCTACAAGGTTATTATCATTTTTTACTTCATATTCTTCCAAAAATTTAAATTTTTCCATTGGTCTAATATAAGCCCAATTACCTCTTTGATTTTTTCTAACTTTTTTTAACAATCTATCAATCAAGTCTAAATCACTAAATTTTCTAATTCTCTTCATCAATAGCGATTTCGAGCCAATAATTGGAATCTGTTTTATTAAGAAAGAATAATTAATCCACATATATTTATGATTATTTTCAGTAATTGTTTCAGCTCCTGTACTATAGTACATATCTTTTATAAATTTTAAAATTAATGCATCATCATTGTTTAATTTTAAATCAAGTAATTTCTGTTGCTGAAATCCATGTATTGTATATTTCATTTTTAACCTCCATTTTGAATGTTATATAAAATTACAAATGATAATTTTTACAAAAATAAAAAAATATATGAATCATATAAATTCACATATTTTTAGAATTATAAATTATAATATAAAATATTAAGCACTCAGTTTATTAAATTAAGATATTCTAGCCGTTTTTAAAATGTTTTCTACCCAAAAACTGTATCCATCTTGACGCCTTACTAGTTTAATATCATTATTTAATGCATGTTTTGATATATCAATTTGTATTTCTTCTACTATTTTACTTAATTCAGATCTCTTCAAGAAAAAACACTTACAAATTTTATTATCTGAATAACCAAAGTAGTACATATTTTGAACTTTCTCTTTAATACTTGTTTTATCATTTATAATCCATTTTTTAATTAATCTATTCTTAATTTTTAATTTTTTACATATAGAAGATTTTGAATCTCCACTATAAAACATTGTCAATGCCTCAATTTTCTTTGGATTAATAATCATTGACAAACCTCCAATCTAATAAATAATAATAATTTCCTTCTTAATCAATTACAATCTGCTCACAGCCACTTGAAAAGAGTATAAATATTATAAATACAAGTTTTCATAAATAGATAAATTGATTAAAATATGATTCTCCCCTTTTTGGAGAATATTTATTAAGATATTTTAAATCCTCAGTATTTTCCTATTCACAGCCATTTATAAAATTTTCATAAATAGAATCAACTGATTAATGTTTTTTATCACCCCTAACATTCAAAAGAGGAATACTTTCGTATTAACAATATTTACTTTTCAAGTTTCAATTATTTAGAAATTATTTAATTAATTATTGGATTTATTAGATAGATATGAATTTGATTTACAAATACCTTCCCTAATATTATTGTCAATTAAGGAAGTTTCATATTATAATTTAGATATGAATAAGTTCCTTAATGGACTTAAAAGTATCGTAGTACCTCAAGCTTTGGTCGGGGAGAGGTGCTATTTTTAATTTGTTTTAATTTCTAAATTGATTACATTGCTATTATCATACAAAAACGCTTATAAATCTAGTACATTACTGGTACAATCAAGTACAAAGCAACTCTTTACTTATAATTTACTAAGTACTTATGGTTCTTATTTATATTATATAGGAACATATTGTTCGTGTCAATATTATAATTGTTTGTTGTTTATTGTTCCGGAAAATTTTATAATAGAACTATAAGTGAATGGAGGAATACTGTGAATAATAAAATTAGGGAATTAAGAAAAAAGCAACAAGTAACAATCTCCAAATTAGCAAAAGAATTAAACGTTTCAGAGAGAAGTATTACTTCATACGAAGTTGGAACAAGGGATTTGTCTACTGAAAACTTAAAAAAACTTGCTAATATATTCAACTGTAGCATTGATTATATTTTAATGCTTACTGATATAAAGTCACTTAACGAGCATAAAGAATATATCGATGTACTATCAAAGGCTATAAATAAAGGCTTAACACCTACACACTTAGATAAAATCATAAATATATGGTTAGAAGCAAAAGATAGTAATTAATTTAATTTGATTTTTTTTAATTAAAAAAGGTGGGTAAATATGTTAACAAATTATGACTTTTTACACAATACAATAAAAAATATACTTGGATTACCAATGACTTTAAGCAAATCCAATGAAAAAAAATATATTGTAAGCAAAAATATATTTTATGAAAAAAGAAATCTCAAAATACTTTCTCCGCTGGGTGATATATGTGCCAATGCACTTCAAGCAATGATTTTAGATAACATTATAAATAATGCTCAAAAAAAAGCTAACATTGCCAAATATTTCGAGTTATTTCTCACAGAAGAGGAAAAACAAAATTTAAAAAATTCAAATAATTATATAACTGATTTAATAATATCTGTTGTATCTAAATTCAACTCAATCACAGGTATAGAGAGCATAAAATATTTACTTAGTGATGCAAATAACCTGAAAAAAATATATGCTGAAAAAACATATATTTTATATTCAAAAATATTAAGATTTTTTTCTGAAGATATTTCTATTTCATTTAGTATAATAAATAATTTACTGGGTTGTATATTAAAGTCAATAAAATCAATAGAAAACATTAATGCTGATATAGGTTTTGATAAGTTAAAACTTATACCAAATAATGTTTTGATTTCAATTGAAAACCTTAAAACAACATTAGGTTTAGTTAATTTAGACAAATGTAATGACAACCTAGATAATATTATAAAATTATGTAATGATGAGCTTTTAGTTATTTTACATTGGTTTATACATGAATATTTGAAAGAAGATAGTTATGATATTGAATTTGTTAATAAAATTGAAAATGTAAGTTCAGAACTCAAAATCATAAACACTAAAGATTTAATAAAGTGTGGTTGGTCTTTAGAAGACATTCAAAAAGAAGCGATTTTAATTGATTATGAAACCATTGATAATGTTGAACCTGAGCATGTTGGCACATTTGATCAATGGTTTCCAATTATTGAAACACATCCTGAAAACAGAAAAATGCTTATTGATAAGGATTTAAATATAATTGGTTACTGGAGTTATGTCCAATTATTTGATGAATATTATGAAAAAGCAAAAAATGGTGAGTTATTAGATAGCGAAATTGATAATACTATGATTCCAATACTTATTCCTGGTTATGTGTATAATATTTATTTTCTAACTATTTGCCTAAGAGAGCAATACAGAATGAAAATAGGATTACGTCAATTAATTACTTCGTTAATTGACACCTTAGATGATTTGGCTAAAAGAGATATTTTTATAAATGAAATTTGTACTTTGGCTTATTCTGATAACGGTTTACATCTATCAAAAGGTTTAGGACTAAAGTATTATAAAGACCACAAAGATTCAGGAGAAATGTACTATTGCAAAGTAAAAGACCTTTTGGATCAACCCATATGTAATAAATACACTGAATTAAAAAAATTATATGAATCTAAATTTTAATATTTGGGAGGCAAAATGAATAACTTAAATTATTTTGCAAAAGTTAGTAATCACTACAAAAAACTACCTACATATTTTGAAACTGACTTACAAATAGCATATATTTTATGTAAAGATATTATTAATGTTATTTGTAAAGATGCATTTAAAATAAGTACTATTGATAATGCAGACATAATAAAAATAAATTCCGATAAAAAATTAGCCCCGATTGATGTTATATTATCAATAAAAAAACTATCAAATATCCTTAAAGATATTTTTGTTTACTCTGATGATGATTACATAAATCTGAAAGACTCTTGTAGAGATAGCCTTGAAATTGTAGTTTCATGGTATTTATATAAATACTACAATGTAGATGATTATAAAATAGAGATTGAAAAATACTATAAAGACAATGATAACGACCTCAAAATAGCTGATATGAACGATCTTATTAAATTAGGCTGGGATGTTAATAGATATTTGTCAGAAGGTGCCACTTTAAATTATGAAACCATTGAAGACCTGACACCAGAACATGATGCGGTTAATGATGAATATTTAAAAGTTATTAGTGAAAATCCTGAAAATAGAAGAGTTTTACTTAATAGAGACAATAAAATGGTTGGATTGTGGAGTTTCCTTCAATTGTATGATGAATGGTTTCAAAAGGCAAAAGAGGGTAAATTATTTGATAGTGAATTAAACACAAAAATGATTCCTCCATTAATTGCAGGTACTTATAATTTATATTTTGTAATTATCGCCCATAATGTAAAATATGATAAAATAAATGCCTTTAGAAAGCTATTTTTTTCATTGATAAAATCTATTGAAAGTTTTGCTCTTGAAGGAATATTTTTTAATGAAATTTGTACTTTGGCATATTCAGAGAGTGGAAAAGCATTATGTAAAAGTATTGGTTTGAAATATCATACTGATCATATAGATCATGGAGAGATTTATTGTGGTAATATGAAGGAATTGCTTGAAAAACCACTTTGTAAGGATTTTAACTTGGTTAAGTCCTTGTATAAGCAGAATACCAAAACATCAGAATAATTTGTTTTTTTTGACATCTTTTTTTGAATAATGACTTTCATTTGGAGATATAAAAATTAAATTTTTTTACAAGTCATTTTATTTTTTTATACCTCCATACAAATGTAAACATTTATATTTTTATTTTGACCATAAGCAATTTGGTTTTATGAGTATTCGTATTCAAACTTGGGCACCCTAGGCATTGATAACAGGCAATAGTGTAAATAT
>JBDMZA010000617.1:0-3203 GCA_039770155.1 Clostridiales bacterium | reverse complement strand
TATCCAAAAAATAAACTCTAATTCTCGAGTATGAATTCGCATGATTTAAGCGAACTTCAGACGAAAAGAATTCGGTATTATTTTTTAGGTTCTCCTTAGTTTATTTGTGAGGAGTGATTTTTTTGAGAGATAATAAAGATGGTGTGATTTATACTTTATCAGCAAAATGTAGGGATTGTTACAGATGTCTAAGAGAATGTCCCGTTAATGCAATAGCAATAAAAGATGGTCAGGCATATATAGAAAGTGATAGATGTATAATATGTGGAAATTGTATAAATGAATGTCCCCAAGGAGCTAAAGTTTATATTAATAGTATTGAAATGGTTAAAGGTTTATTAGAAAGTGATGATAAAGTAATAGCGAGTGTTGCACCATCGTATGCAGCAGTTTATAACAAAAAGGAAGCTGATAGATTATCCTCGATTTTAAGAAAATTAGGATTTTGGAAAGTAATTAATACCAGTGAGTCAGCAAATATTGTAGGAAGAGAATCTATAAAATATATAGATGAAAATAAAACTGAAAATATATGCTCGGCATGTCCCGTTGTTGTAAATTATATTCAAAAATATGCTCCAGAACATGTAAAAAAAATAATTCCTATTGCTTCTCCAATGATAGTTCATGGCAGACTTCTTAGAAATACTTATGGTAATAATATAAAAGTAGTTTTTATAGGTCCATGTATTGCCAAAAAAGATGAAGCAAAAAAGACTGAAAATATTGGAGTCATTGATGCAGTTTTAACTTTCAAAGAATTGGATGAATGGATAAAAAATGAAAAACTTGATATTTCTTTATTTGAAGAAAATGCTTTTGACATGAAGTTTTACTCAAATGAAGCAGATATTTTTCCAATTCCTGGAGGCCTATTGAAATCAGGAGGAAGGACAACTGAAACTACAAATAAAAGAATTTTACATACAAGTGGTTATAAAAGAAATATAGAATTACTTGATTTAAGTTCTATAAATTTTGATGTGGTTGAACTTTTATTTTGTGAAGAGGGCTGCATAAATGGTCCAGGTATTAACAAAAAATATAATCTATTTGATAGAAAAATAAATTTACTGAACTACTATGAAAAGAAAAGTGTAAATGTCAAATTATTAGAAACTGATTTTAATGATATATACATTAATAAGTATAAAACAAATAGAAATTTTTCAAATGATGTTGATGAGTCAAAAGTGTTGGAAATATTATCATTAACAGGTAAAGAAGACATTGCACATAGGCTAAATTGTGGTGCATGTGGATACAAAAGTTGTGAAGAAAAAGCCAAGGCTGTTGTTTTGGGAATGGCAGAAGCGCAAATGTGCATACCATATATGAGAAGATTGGCTGAGCAGAAAGCAGATGTTATTATTGAGACTATTCCAAATGAGTTAGTGCTATTAGATAATAAGTTAAAAATTATATCAATGAATTCATCTTTTAGAGAATCTTTTCTTTGCTCAAAAGAGATGCTTGGGAAAAATATTTCATATTTATTTGATTCAGATGGTTATGAAAAATTGGTATCCTTTGATGTTGATAGTTTTAAATCCATTGTTAAATTTAATAATATCGAGTATTATCAATATGTTTATTCCTTGAGGGAGCAGAAGCAGTTTGTTGGAATATATACAAAAATAAATAAAGACAGATTTGATGAAGTAAAAATGCACCAACTAAAGGATAATTTAGTTGGAAAAGTATTAGAACTTAGAAATCAGCAAATAAATATGGCACATGATGTAGCGATGCTTTTAGGAGAAAATTCTGCAAGGGTAGAAGAAATCTTATGGAGGCTTATGAATGTATATGAAGAAGATAAATGATGTTAATAATATTAAATATATAGAGGATAATGTATTACATATAAACAAGATAAATAAAGATGTTTGTGGTGATTATTCTTTGTGTAAGAGAACAAGTAGTCATACTACATTTATTATATGCGATGGTATAGGTTCAGGAATAAAAGCGCATATTGCAGCTACAATGTGTGCTTCAAGAATATATAAATCTATTGATTTAAATGTTTCTTTGTATACCATATGTGAAAATATAACAGCTTCAATGCATTTGTCTAGAACAAAAAATATACCATATTCAGTATTTTCAATTGTAAGAATTTTAAATAATGGACAATTTAAAATTCTTACTTATGAGATGCCGCTTCCTATAATTATTGAAAATACTTATGCATTTAACATAAAGCCTAGATACTTTAATATGAAAAATGAAGTTGTTTCGGAAACAAGTGGAGCTTTAAAAAATGGTCATAGTATAATGTTATTATCAGATGGGATTACTCAAGCAGGAATGGGAAGAGTATATCCTTTAGGTATTGGTCATGATGGAATTGTTACTTACACTAATAAATTGTTAAATGAAGGATGTTTAATTAGCAATTTACCAAGTAAGATTGTAAATAAAGCTTATGAAATATCAGGAAATAAATATGAAGATGATACAAGTATTGCAGTTTTAAAATGTAGGTCATCTAGTATAATTAATATATTGACAGGACCACCAGTATCTAAAAATCAGGATAAACAAATTGTTGATAGATTTTTAAGTTTAGAGGGAAAAAAGGTAGTGTGTGGCTCTAGTACTGCCGATATGGTTGCAAGAATGACTAATAAAAAAGTTAACATTACTAAAATGCCGACTTTTCTTGCGGAATCTCCATCTTATAGCATTGAAGGTATGGATATAGTTACAGAAGGAGCAATAACTCTAAATCAATTGTATAACTTATTATTAGAGAGTCAATCTGATTTTGATTCTACTTCATGTGTAGTTGATATATATAAATTAATATTAAAATCGGATTTAGTAAGATTTTATGTTGGAAAAAGTATAAATATTTCTCATGAGACACTTGCATTCAAACAATTAGGAATATTATCCAGAAGAAGAGTTGTTAAAAATATTGAAGAAAAATTAAATAGAATAGGTAAGATAGTAGTTATAGAATATATCTAAAACATCAAATAAATTTATGTTGATTTTTTTACATTATGTTTTAATAAATTAGTAAATAAAAAATAACACCTAATTCATACTCTAGAATTAAGTTTTATTTTTTTGTTATTCTATAAATAAATATTATATTAGGCAGAATCAAAAAATAAACTAGTCAACTTTTTTTGAAAATTTGTTAAACCATCGATATTTTCAGAAAAAAATTGTCTTATGAAATTTTTGAT
>JBDMZA010000616.1:0-6138 GCA_039770155.1 Clostridiales bacterium | reverse complement strand
GTTTTAAACAATATTGATAGTATAAGTGTAAAAGAATTAGAAGAGAGTTTTTCAAAATCAATTTATAAAACTACTATAAATTTAATTATAAATGAGAAAAGAGAACTCCAACTTAAAGAAGCACAAGATTATATAAATAAAGTACTTCAAAAAGAATCCTTTACAAAATATTTTTCATTTAGATATTCAGACCGTATATCTGTTTTTTTATGTTTTATAATTGTTTTTATGTTTGCATTTATTTTTGATAGGGATAAAAAATATAATGTAAATGATATGATTTTTTCAAAACCTATTAAATCAGTAGAATATATATCCGGTAAATATTTAGGAGCACTAATTCCAGTAATAACTTTAACCATGTTAGTTACAGTAATGATAAGTTTTATTACCTATTTCAAATTTAAGAATGAAACGTACAAAATTAGTATTTTAGATATTATTAATGCTAACTTACTATATGTTTTTCCTAGTGTAATATTTGCGAGTTTATTTATTATGTTATTATCTATTATCTTAAAAAATGGCATAGCTGTTATTCCTATTTATATTTTTTACTTTATTATCATGGTAAAGCAGGATTTAAATTTAAATATTTTTATGAGATTTATAATAAGAACCGATGGGGGTTTTTATGATCAAATAGATATTGAAAACTTTAATCTAATTATTCAAAATAGAATATTATATTTATTACTAGCAATAATATTATTTATACTAAGTGTAGTATCTTGGAAAAAAACAAAAAGCTTAAAAGGGGAGATTAAAAATAATTTATTTAAGAGAATTTTTAGATTTGGTAAAATATAATGCAAAAATTATGTTATCAAATAAATATTTTTTATGTATTGTTTTTTTTATAGTAATTCCTTTTGCAATGGAGTTTAAAAATGAAAAATTGGCAATAGCAATATTTGAATTGTATGTTTCTATTATAGGTATAATTTGTTTTACTGATATTTTACTTATTGAAAATAATTTAAAAATTGAAGAGGTAGCATACTTAACAAAATCAAATGGATTAAAAAAAATTCTAATTAGAATAATATTAAATATTATATTTATAGGTATATTTCCTATAATTACATATGGAATAGTAAATTTGAAATTATTTATAAATGGTAATTCATTGAATATAAGTTATGTTAAAGTGTTTATAATATTTTTACCAACAACAATATTTCTAGGATTGTTATCTATGACACTTGCAAATTTGTTTAGAAATTCAATAATTGGCTATATTACAGGTCTAATATATTGGGCTTATTGGCTAGTAAATCAAAAAAATCACTTTATACTTAATATCTTTTCATATACAGTAAATATTGAAAATTATATGAAGAGTAAAATATTATTTTTATTTTTATCTGTTATTTTAATTATTATTAATTTTTATTTAGTAAAAAGAAGCCCTTTTAAAAAAGTAATTAAAATTAATATATGAATTTCATAAGTGTAAAGTTTCTTTGTAATAATTTTGCAATTTAATTGTTTGATAAATTTAGTCACGTCCCATAAAATATAGACATACTATCCAAGCAAGACAAACGCATATGGATTTACTTATTTAAAATTGATGATTAAATTAAGAATTTATAGCTAAATATTAACACTAAAATAAGTTAATAAACCATATACGTTTGCCTTTACTATTATAGTATTTGTTAGACCCTCAAAATACTTATTGCAATTGAAATTTCAAAAAGTTCTATTCTAATGCTCTTTTACTTTACAAATTTGACTAAGGGATATCCAAAAAATAAACTCTAATTCTCGAATATGAATTCGCATAATTTAAGAGAACTTCAGACAAAAAGAATTTGGTATTATTTTTTAGGTCCTCCTAGGTATTTTTTTGAAACTTCCTTACTTAATTTCTAATAGATATCCATCTTTATTTATTACAAAATCATCACTAGTACCAGCTATAGTACTCTTTACATATTTTGTTTTATTAATTATTTTTTGATCTATTAAATCACTACACAAAAGTTCTTTTGTTTCACCTGGATTAATATAAGTTTCACCCAAAACTGCCATAAACAGTTTGTTAGATGACCAGTTGAATATTACGTTTTTATTAATATCTAAAAGTTGAAAGTCTGATTTCATGCTAGATGTATGGTTAATAGTTATTTTTTCCTCTTTATTATTTGTAATTGAAACAATAACATCTACATATTTACCTTCAATATCTATTAAATTGTCCATAGTACTTTTATCTTTAATAACTATTGAATTTTTCACAATTACTTCTTTTTCAACTGTTTCAGTTTTTACTTCATCTACCACTTCAACATTTATCGAAAACTTTTTAGCAGTTTTATCCAAGTTTTCAAATTGCATATATGCTAAATTAATAGATATTTCACCTTTTTCTAATGCTTCATATGTCCAAATTTCACTTCCACCAACGCCTAACATCCCGGGTGGTGATTGGTTTACAGAATAGGAATAAGAAATTTCTTTTAAAATTGTTTTCTCAAAATTTGTAATGTATTCCCATGCATAACCATTAGTCATATTACTATCTAGTTTTAAAACCATCTGTTGTCCTTTTATTAGTTGAATAGTTTGTCCATCATTATCAATTGTTAAACTAATAATTTCTGGCTTGCTTAATGGTTTCTCAGTATCTTTAACAATTTGAGTATCATTTTTAGAGGGAGATTTAGTTATAGTCTTTTCATCATAGGTGTTATTTTTGTAATGTTTTTTTGAGCTACCTGCATTAATAGTTCCGACAAAAATAATACAAACCACTACCATTACAGAAAATAAAATTAGTAAACTTCTTTTTAGTAAAATCATTTTTGTTACCTCCTAAAAAATAAAATACTAACTATTGTACTTTTTATTAATTCTTTTTACTAAATTATACTATAACATTCAATAGTTCAATTTTATCACAAATTTTTCAAACTGTGTATTGTAAAACAATGCTAATATTGTCCAAAAACACATAATAAGGAGAACCTAAAAATAATACCAAATTCTTTTCGTCTGAAGTTCGCTTAAATCACATGTGCTAATCCATACTTCATTAATCTACGACTGAATTTCTTATTTAAACTATCTGGAGTAATTTTATTACCACCAACCCCACATTCAAATTAATTTAAGTATATAGTAATTTACTAATAAATTTAGCAATTTATAACCTTGAATTTATATAAGTTTATATGTTAAAATACCTTTGTTTCAAGTTATTAAAAAAGACATTTTTTATTTTTTTACCATGTTTATATTCTTAAAATAATATAAACTCAAATTTTTTCAATAAAAATTATAATAGATAAAAATATTTGTGGTTTTTTATTAAAATGATATATTAAATATACGATGGTATTTCATCAATTCAATTTAGTATATCTACTTATTAAATACTTTATTTAAAAAAATCATCGCTACAAATTAATCCTGTACAAATAAATAGAAGACTTTTAAATGAAATTAAATTTAGTAAGATGGAGAGGGTTAAAGTGAGTAAGTTTGAAAAAGAAATTAGAATTGCATTAGTTATTTCAGGTGGTGTTTCACTAGCTACTTATATGCACGGAGTAACAAAAGAACTATTCAAATTTATAAAAGCTAAATGTCCAAAAGATCATACTATATGTTCTCTTGAAGAATGTGCTTATTATAGTGAGTGTAATGAAAATGTTAAGACCTATGTATATTTAAAAAACAATATATTAAAAGCAGATGTTAAGATAGATATAATTTCTGGTACATCAGCTGGTGGAATAAATGGAGTTTTATTAGCAACTGCATTAGTTTTAAATTGTGACATTGATGACAGTGTAAGCAAATTATGGGTTGATAAAGCAAATATATATGATTTACTTGACTTAGATAAAGAAAGCCAAAGTATACTAAACAGCACTAAAATGGAAAAGTCTTTAGAAGAAACATTTGAAATGCTCATAGAAAAAACAAAAGATAAAAGCGAAGAACATGTTGAATATCTAGACCTATTTGTTACTGCGGTTAATACAAATGGATATGAATGGCAATTAAATAATATCATAGGGAAAAACTATTTACATAGATTTCACTTAAAAGTTAGAGAAACTAGTAATGAAAATCAACCTTGGAGATACTCTAAAAATGATATTAAGGATAATAAAGTATTGTTACCCAAAATATGTAGATCAACAAGTGCTATCCCCGGGGTGTTTGAACCAGTTGAATTTACTTTTAACCAACTGAAAGATATATCAACCAAAGATATTCTAAATTATGATTTAGAGTCAGAAAAGATTTATTTATTCGATGGAGGATTAATGGATAATAAACCATTTAAACCAGTTATTGACTCACTTGAGAGAATATCTTCAGATAAGAATGTAGAAAGATGGATAGTTTTTATTGATCCCATTGATAAAAATATTGATAGGGAAAAAAATATTAATAAGCCTAATTTTAAAGAATCACTTATAAAAGGATATCTAAGTTTTAATTTTCAATCGATATATAGTGAACTACTTAATATAAATGGTAAGCGTAAAAAGAAAGATGACTATAAATCTTTTGTAAAATCATATTCAAGTATAATTAATGAATATAACAAATCAAATACTACTATGCTAAATACTATATATAACAAGAAATTAATAAGAAAATATATTGATGATTTTGAAGAAAAATTTACTTATAACTATGACCTCAGTAAAAGCAATCTAAATGAATTTTTAATAGAATTGAAGGAACATATAAATTTAGAAAAATACTGTCTAAATTATATTAATGGTGAGAATAAAACAAATATCTTTTACATCGAATCTATTATAAAGTTTTTTAATTTCCAAATAATCCGAGTGAATTGTTATATAAAAGAACTCAAAGAAAACGAGTCTAAAGATATTGAATTAGATTTAAAAAAAATTGACAAAATTATATCTGAATTAGTTCAATCATCTAAGCCAACTTCTTATAATCATATTTATAAGGTTTTATATAAAATAAAAAATGGTCTGTGGAATATTGTTGAATTCTTAAGATTTATTAATTGGATGATATGGAATCCAAATAGTCTAAATGAAATAGAAATAGATTCATCAATTGATAAGAATGAAGATTTAAAGAAAGATTTTTATGAAATTAAAGATAGTGTAAAAAATATTCATAAATTGCTAAAAAATCTCTACCTAAATAATAAGTTGAATAAAAATGGTTTAATACAATATTTTAATGAAACAAATAAAATATTTAGTATATTCTCAAAAAAAATATTTAATTTTACTGGTATTAAAGATAAAGAATTCGAAGAAATTTTTAGGTTATTTATTTCGAATGGTAATAAGAACAAAAATTTTAAAAAAATATTACTTGAATATTATTATTTCGATGCTATAACTGGCACATCTAACATGGATAGTTTATATAATTGTGTTAATTTGGATATTTTTAAAATATCATCTGATAATGAATTGTTTGGTCTTAAAGGAAAAAAAAAGTTAGCAGGAGAAGAAATGCATAATTTTTCTGGATTTTTAAGAAATGTATGGAGATCTAATGATATTATGTGGGGAAGATTAGACACAGTTCAAGCTATTTTTAAATTTATAGAAGAACATCACAACAAAGATGCTTTAGATGATATTAAAAACAGGTTATATTTTAGTATTTTAGACAAAGAACTTAAAAATATAGACATGAAGAAGTATAAAATATTCAATAAGATATATAAAAGTAGTGATGATTATAAAATTAAATATAAAAACATTACAGAGAAGGTATTTGAAGAATATGATTATGGCAACCAAAAATATACTAAAACTGAAATATTAAGTATTAGTACTAGCCTCTTAATGAACTGCCTTAAATTATTCAAAAGAGAATCAAATAATAAAAAAACTTTTATAGATTCTATAGTGGATATTTTAAACTTATTTAAGAAAAACCTCAAAAAAATTGTTAGAATTAAAATTTATCTATACATTTTTTTCTTTTCTTTAGTTATATATTATGTTTTACAAGCAATTAACATTTCAATTCTATCAATTATGAAATTTATTAATTTTTTCAAAACCTAATGCTGCTACATAATAGATAATAAAAAGTAGTTTATATAAAATTTCGAACTGTGCAATTAGTAATACATTATTTGGAATAATAAAATATTAAATTTTGTTT
>JBDMZA010000615.1:0-2675 GCA_039770155.1 Clostridiales bacterium | reverse complement strand
GTCAAAAGTAGTGGCCTAAAAAAAGTATAGAACTGTACTATTACTTGCTTATAGGGATATTTTGATGAAAGTTGGGCTGTGATAGTAATATAACCATTAAGCTCTTATAACTGGACATCTTATATTATATTTTAAAGCTGTGATAGCATAGTAATATTTGATGTAAAACTTAATAGCTACACTAAAACCGAGTTTCTCCCATATGGAGATAATAAATCACAAAAATATGGGAGAAACACATTCCTGTATTTTTGTGTAAAAAATTTTTATTAAAAATACAGGAGGATTTAACGTGAAAAAGTACAAAGTTAAAAAAATGCTTGATGAGTATGTTAGTAAAGACAAGAATGATGGTGTTCAATATTTAACTTCATCAGAATTGGAAATATATAAAATCCATATAAAAGATGGTCTTTTATATAATTTCAAAGGAAATCTACTTGACACTAGTCGAGGATGGACTTTGCATAATTTACAATCTGCAGGGATCTATGTAATGGATGAGTTTGGTAACTTATTTGTTTCAATTTCTCATACTGAAAAATTTCATCATAGTTCATTTCTTTCAGGGAAACCTGTAGCTGGAGCAGGTGAAATTATAATAGAGAAAGGGAAATTAATATTTATAAACAATAAATCAGGTCATTACACACCTAATTGTTTATATCTAACCCAAGTAAGAAGTAGATTTAAGAAAGAACTTTCTTACAAATTTAAAACAAAGAGTTTCTAAATTCAAAAAAAATACAGGTGCTTCATACCTGTATTTTTTTATTTAAAGAGCAGAGGTGCTTGATATCTCTACTCTTACTCATAGGACTTAACCTATGAAAAAGTACCATTTTATTATATATTATTTTAATCACTAATACTAGTATTTGAAATTCTTACTATTATTTTGTATACTCTATCAAAATAATAAAGTATTTCAGAATTCTTTTTTTTCATTGGAAAAATTTTATTATATTGTATGTGTTTATTTTCTAATGCCCATTTTATACTTACAATGAGTTTATTTATTTTATCATCAGAAATTTTTTTATACTTAATTTCATTCAACAATCTATTTGTTTCAGGATCATACAATTTTTCATTTTTTACATCTGCATATATTAACATATATATAGGGTATTTTAAAATTTCTATATGGTCTAATTCCATCAGTTTAAACTCCTTTTAAATATTTTTAATAACATTATACTGTTTTTGCCAATAACAACAAAATTAATTAACCTGGGGTTCTGGACACAAAGCAACCAAAACTTTGACTTTGCCATATTGCCCAAGCAAAAATCGTCTGTGAATACTGAAAATAAACGAAAATAAAGAATTTTGAGGCTTAATGCACTGTTTTGGAGCAAGATGCAAAAATACCTAATACTAATATTTTTCTGATAAATTTGTTAATAATCAAATTTATTTGTTTTAATTCTATTAATTTGATCTTGTTTTTCAATAAGTTCCAAGCTTTTTAATTCTTCTGTTGTGAGAGTTCTTTATTTAAACAATTTGTTTAAATCCATTTTTGAGTAAAGTATTCTATGTATTTCAATAAATTTTTCTTTGACCACATAAAAAACAACATAGTTTTTGACTGGTAAAAGTCTGTATTCACTTTCAAAATCTTTCATTTTTGATTTATACACCTTACAGGAAAACGGAAATTGTTCAAGTCTTAGTATAGATTCTTCAAATGATTCTAATAAATCTAGTGCTATTTTTGGTACATTTAATTTGTTTGTTATATATTCTATAATCTCCATCAAATCTTTTTTTGCTATCAATAAATAAGTAATTTTATACATCATCTGACTTCAACTTTGTTTTTAATTCTGTAAAAACTTCTTTATGTGAATATCTTTTATTTGTTGTTTTAGCTTCAAGCTCAGCCTCTTTTAATTTGAAGTATATTTCGCTTTCAAATTGATAACTTTCAAATGCTTCCATACTCATAACAACCATATCTCCATATCCATTTTTAGTTAAAAAAATTGGTTCGCCTGATTCATGAACAATTTTTGATATATCTGCAAAACTATTTCTTAAATCCGATACTGGTCTAATTTTAGGCATATTATTCAACTCCTTATAATTCTTATCATAATTTTATCATAATTACGCTAAATTTAAAATAAATATCTGCAAATATCATTGTAAGCGGTAAGTAAACAACACATAGCAAATATTTCAAAGCTATGCTAAGATAAAATAAATATTTATATATAAAATGTAATATAGTAAAAATTATTGATATCACAATAAAGCCTAATTATTTTGGATAATTAAACATTAATATAATCTACGGTTCTGTTGCAAAAAAATAATATGGTATAATTAATCAAAAACAGCGGTTCTGTTGCAAAAAATAAAATTTGAAAATTTTTTTCTTAAAAGTGGAGATAAAATTCAAAAAACAAGCAAAATATATATAAATTAAATCAAAAGTTAGTGGTTTTTTATATGAAAGTGGGGACTAAATTTTATCATAATATTTTTTGCAACAGAACCGCTGAAGTAGATCAATTAGCTAACATCGACAAATTTTAACATTGTCTAGTAGTCTAATTGTATAGTCATACTTGTTCTACCAGCTTTTCATTTTCAAATTGGAAAACACTTTGTAGTTTGTTACATTGTAATTGTAATGCATATGTAGTACAATGTAATTATAATGT